>NZ_AP035878.1:0-95873 GCF_055388015.1 Arthrobacter sp. TmtSoilC51 | reverse complement strand
GTTCAGTAGCTAGGAGTACCGACGTGAAGGTAACTGCGATAGGTAACCGAAAGGGTGGCGTTGGAAAGACCTCCGTCACGCTCGGCCTTGCGACGGCATTGCGCCTCATAGGAAGACGGGTTCTTGTCATCGATCTTGATCCGCAGTCCAACGTGTCTGAGGCATTGGAGGGAGAGGGAGAGTTCGACATCTTCGACGTTCTCTATGGTGGCGAAGCCGGAACGCTCGGCCAGGCGATCACGAGCACGACTTGGAATGGAATCGACCTAATTCCCAGTTCAGAGGCATTGGCGCGGCTTGAGTCTGAAGCGCTTATGACCCCTGAAATGCGCCTCAAGACGGCCGCCTATGGTGCCGATGAACTGGAGAACTACGATCATGTGCTGATCGACCTTCCGCCTGCTCTTGGTCGATTGACTCTCAACGGACTGATTTGGGCTGACCGCGTCCTTGCCGTCACTGAGCCAGCCGCGTTTTCGGTCAAGGGCGTCACTGAGTTCTTGGAAACGGTGAAGAAGGTGAAGTCACTGCCGCACTTGAACCCAGATCTGGAGTTCCTTGGGATCATCATCAACAAGACGAGTTCGCCTCTGACATCCGAGCACGCGTACCAAATTGGTGAGCTGCAGGAGGCCTACGGGCCCGAGGTTCGAGAACCCCATCTGCCATTGAGGACTGCCATGCAGGACTCCGTTAGCACGAAGGCTCCTCTGACCAAGTTGTCAGGAAGGGGAGCGGCGATCATGACGGAGAAGTTCGTCGCACATGCACGGTATCTGGACGGAGTGAACTGAAGTGGCACTGCAGCGGAAGTCAGCCATAAAGAAGGCACCCTCAGCCGATGTTGTTGAGGCCCTGACATCGGCGGATCGCCTTGGTCAGTCAGAACCACAGCCAGCCTCTGAGCAGAAGCCTGAGAAGGTACAAGCTTCGTCGGAGGCGGGTGTCCTGCAGTCGACTCGTCGCCCTGGGCCTGGAAGGCCGCGCGGGAAACGCCGAATGGAGCCATTCTCATCAAAGATTGAGATAAACCTACGCGATGAGTTGGATGCCTATCTTGCCGAGAACGGTGTAACGATCACTGACTTCTTGGACGAAGCTATCAGGGAGAAACTGGCTTCAATAAATACATCTGGACAGAAATAAAATTTGAGGCCCTGCAGTGGCTGGGCCTCTACTCCGCAGACGTACACAAGGGCACCAGAAATAACGGAGGCCGCCAGACAGACTGGCGGCCTCCGCTCCCGCTAGGGGATGTTGTGCCAGAACAAGCGGGCAACATCAACGACTAGTCTGATGATGTTGACCACCAGGTTCCAGGCGCCCCATGGTTCCTCGCGTTTCCGTTTGGATTCCATGCCGGACACCTCCTCCCGGAGGAACAGGGCACGGCGCGCACGGGCTTGTGGGCACAACAGCGTTGCGCCCTACGTGCGTAGGGCCATAGACTCAAAGTGTGATGTTCGAGGTTCTATGGCCCTCTTACCGCACCAATGAGCGCACCGCGCTGAACGAAGACCCGAGGCCTAAGTCGGGTCTTCAGTTCTTTAACGGCACAGCAGGCTGTTGCCTGATGGCTCAAGCCTATCGGTCCTCGGCCTCTGCCCGGGATGATGGACCAGGTCTTTGCGGACTGGTTCACCCGCCCGTGTTGCCGGGGGAGCGAGGCGGCAGGTGCCGATACAGGGTGGTTCGCGCCATGCGCCATGGGGCTCTCCGGGTTTGAGGTATCGATCCGCAGCGGATCGGCCAGCGTCCGGACACCTACGCCGCGCTCTTTTAGCTCGTGCATCAGGTTCAGCGTGTCTCTGACGGTGCGGCCCAGACGGTCCAAGGTATGGACCACGATTACATCTCCCGCCCTGGCGTGGTCGAGTGCCGCGTGGAGGCCTGGTCCGTCCCTAGTGGCTCCTGACCTTTTATCGGCAAAGACCTTGGTGATGCCGGCGGCTGCCAGGGCATCGAGCTGCCGGCTCAGATCCTGTTTGGCGGTTGAGACGCGGGCGTATCCGAAATCCATGCGTGCACCGTACCGAAAGTTGCTCCCGTGACGCTCGCTCACGTCGTGTGTTTTGGCATAACATCCGATACGCAAAGATTTCCGTGCGTTGAACGGATGCTACCTAGGGGAGTGTGTCCCATAGATCTGTTCCAGTTCCAAGGTAGTGGGACAGGCCGCCGGCCAAGCAATTGCGTTAATCCCGGGCGGATTCACCAGTGAGGCAGAAGACACG
Organism: Arthrobacter sp. TmtSoilC51; assembly: GCF_055388015.1. NCBI lineage: Bacteria > Bacillati > Actinomycetota > Actinomycetes > Micrococcales > Micrococcaceae > Arthrobacter > Arthrobacter sp. TmtSoilC51. The sequence goes on along the minus strand of NZ_AP035878.1, from coordinate 93,639 downwards.
CCACTGTCCAGACGCGGGGAAGAGGCGACTACTTTGGCATCTTGCGGGGGAGGCCGGTTGAAGTCCGAACTACCAAATGCGGTGTGAGCACGTCGATAGCGGGAGTCGTTTGGGCGTCAGTTTGGGCGACGTTGTTCAACCTCTGATCCAGCCGTTCAACTGCAGCCTTTGCAAGTTGGCGCGAGCCTTGGGCGACTGATGTTAGGCCGATGTGGGGCAGGGAGGCGACGTGGCTATCGTCATAGCCCACGATGGACACGTCGGCAGGGATCGCGACACCTGCCCTGAGGAGTTCGAACAGCAGACCAACTGCGGTGGTGTCGTTGTATGCCAAGACGGCGGTAGGTAGTTCGCCTTCTAGCAATATGCGGGCAGCTAAGACGCCTGATAGGTCCGAACCATCCCCTTCGATAACCCTGGTCTCTTCGGGAAGTCCCAGTCTGTCCATCGAGTTTCTGTACGCAAGGCTTCTTTCAAGCCCCGCAAGTGATGATCCACCTGAAACGTGGACAATTCGTCGATGGCCAAGGCTGACAAGGTGCCCCATTGCTTGTGCAATACCCTCAGATCCCGAAGCCTGGACAAGATCCGTTCCGTGACGGGATTGCATGTGGCCGATTGCAACAGTGGGAACCTGGGACGCAACGGAAATTGCTTCCTCGTTCATCGTTGGCTCAGGGTCAATCAGTATGATGCCATCGCAGCGGGCACTGAGCAGGTTCTCCGCCGCGCGTGAGCTGGAGATGTTTTCTGCCAAGGCGCCGAGCATCATGGCGTAGCCCCGCTCGGCTGCAGCGACGTAAAGCCATTGCACCACGTCCGCGTGAAAGGGCGACATCAGCGAGTAGAGTATTCCGATTACTTTGGAGTTGCGGCTGCGCAGCAACCTCGCGCGTGAATCCGGCCGGTAATTCAGGTCGGCGGCGACGGCAAGCACCCTTTGCCTCGTTTCTTCCCCAATACCAGGCAGATCCCGGAGCGCCATTGACACTGCCGCTGGCGAAACCCCAACCTGTTTGGCGATATCAACGATGGTGGGGCGTCGACCGTTCCGATTCGGGGAACCCATAGCCTGCCTTTCCTTGAAACTATGTATTGACATGGTCCCATGCCGATCACATACTAATTCTACTAGAACGTTTAAGTTCTGCGAAGCGGCGGCATCACGCGAACATCACAGGAGGCGTGAACTTGCGCCATGCACGAGAAACTTGAAGGGGTAAATAAGTGAAGTTTGTCGAAGAAGACTACGACGTAGTGGTCGCAGGCGGTGGTCTGGCGGGCTTTTCCGCAGCAGTTGCGGCAGCTCGCCATGGAGCAAAGGCCGTACTGATCCAGGACCGTCCCGTTCTGGGCGGAAATTCCTCCTCCGAGGTGCGGGTCACCCCGCACGGTGCCGCAGCCTTTCACGGCTATGCCCGGGAGACAGGGATCATCTCCGAAGCGTTGATCCAGGAGCGGGCGACAAACCACGCCAAGATCGAGGAGAACGGCTGGACGAACAGCGTTTGGGACCTCGTTCTCTACGACATGGCAGTACGCACCGAGGGACTCACCCTGCATTTGAATACAGCGCTGGAAGAAGTCGATGTCACGGACCAGCGAATCACAAGGGTCCGGGCCCGGGTGGCCAACGCCGAAACAATTATCCAAATCACCGGAAAGACGTTTATCGACTGCACCGGCGATGGGACTCTTGGCGCGCTGGCGGGGGCCGAGTGGCTCTCGGGCACAGAATCAGCTTCGGAGTACGGTGAACCTGATGCGCCGAATGAAGCGACGGATGGGACCATGGGAAGTTCGCTTCACTTCAAGACCGTCGATACTGGCAGCCCGGTACCCTTCAGGGCCCCTGAATGGGCGGTCAAATATGACGATCCGTCCTTCTTCCGAAAGGGTGCACGGCTCCCGAAAACCCTCTCTAGCGGCTATTGGTGGATCGAAATCGGCGCACCATGGGATTCCATCCATGACAACGAAGCCATTCGTCACGAACTCACGCGACATGTTCTGGGCATCTGGGATTATTTGAAAAACAGGGACCCATACTGGTCCGACAAGGCCCAGAACCTGGCGCTGGACTGGATAGGCCAAGTGCCGGGAAAGCGTGAGAGCAGAAGGCTGCTTGGGGATCTGGTGCTCACTGAAAATCACCTCATTGAGAACGTGGAATTTGAGGACGAAGTAGCCTTCGGGGGGTGGTACGTCGATCTGCACACTCTTGGCGGACTCTTGGCCGAGGATGCCGAGCCCGTAAGTACGGCGCTTTTCGCTAATCCGAAGTCAAGCTTCGGCTCTTCCAAGTACGTCGGGCCTTTTGGCATCCCTCTTCGTGCGCTGATGAGCAAGGATCTTTCCAACCTGATGTTTGCGGGAAGGAATGTCAGCTCGACGCACGCCGCCTTGGGTGCCCTACGTGTCATGGGAACCACAGCCGTGATGGGCCAAGCCGCAGGCACGGCAGCAGCCATGGCCAAGGACGGTGATGGGATCGAGGGAGTGCTTACTGAGCAGATGGGGGAGCTCCAGCAGGTCCTACTGCGTGATGGCTGTTTCCTGCCCCACGTGCGGAACGCAGATCCGGGCGACCTTGCCCTTAGCGCTGTTGTCACGGCCAGCAGCTCTGAAAAGGTCCGCGGAGTGGGGCCGAACAGTGCGAATTGGCTCGGAGGAATCGACCATTGGCGAGACCACCCTGTTCACCCATTTACCGGACGTCTCGAGAGGAGGACGGCGCAGTGGGTCGCCGTCGGTGCGGGGCAAGGTGTGGAAGTTCTCCGTCTCGCGCTAAGCAACGACAGCGACTCAGCCCAGGAAGTGGCTGCCACGGTCCATAAAGTCGACAACATTTGGGATTACAGGACGGAACCGGGAGGAGCTTTGGGTAAAGATATCCTCGTCGTTCCGCCCGGTGGACCGCATTGGGTCGAATGGCCTGTGAATATCTCGCGGGAGGATTTGGCGCAGGGCGGGTACATTCGGGTAGATCTTGACTCGGCGCCGGACATTGAATGGCACGTCTCCAGTGCTGTCCTCCCGGGCCAGATTGCCGGGTACGAGTATAGTCCAGGGCGTTATCGTCGCTTCGGCGGAGGATCGACGCTGAGCTTCCAGATCGAACCGGCTCAAGAGGCTTATGCTGCCGAAAACGTACTCACCGGTGTGACACGTCCGCATCAGGGCACCAACCAGTGGAGGTCAGATCCAGTTGCACCGCTTCCGCAGTGGCTCAAGCTGTCTTGGGAGGAGCCCCAACTCATCCGTCAGGTCCAGATCACGTTTGCTGGACATCTACTGCGCGAATACCACGCCTACCCCGCCCTCTACCGTGACCCGCAGTGTGCGCGGGACTACGTCCTCGAAGTGGATGCCGGTGGTCGATGGAAGGAAGTCGCCCGTGTTTCAGGCAATTATTCGACTCGCGTCGTACATGATCTCCCCGAAGGTACCACGGCCGATAGCATCCGGCTGACCGTGTTTGCCACTAACGGCGATCCCTCCGCGGGAGTCTATGAGATCCGCTGCTATGAGTCCCCGCTCTGCTCAACGGTTGGCTAAATCATGTCGCTTCATACCAGAACACCCTCTGAGGTTGGCCCGGGCATTAGCGGGCACAAGCCTAGTAAGGGGCTGCTTGCGCCGAACCGCAAGTCCAAGCGCGGGGCGTCCTTCCCTTATCTGCTGGTACTCCCGGCTCTAGTCCTCTTTGTTCTCGTTATCGGATACCCCTTTGTCCAGTCTCTGGCCTTCGCTTTCTCCGACCGGAGCCTGCTCAGCACAGAGGAAAAATTTGTCGGGCTCGAGAACATTGCGGCATTCATCTCGGCGCCCTCATTTGGTCCGATCCTGTGGCAAACCATCATTTTCGTTGGGGCGTCCACGCTTGGAGCCTTTGTCATCGCTCTAGCCCTCGCGTTGGCTTTGAACACGCGGATGGCAGCAGTCGGGGCACTTCGAACGGGTTTTCTCATTCCATGGATACTCCCTGGCGTTGTCGTCTCGTTCGTCTGGCTGTGGATCTTCGACACCAACTACGGTGTCCTGAATGCTGGGATTAAGATGCTCGGCTTAGGAGAAGGGAACACTAACTGGCTGGATTCTCCCCAGCTCGCCATGTCGGCGATAATCGTGGCTAAGATCTGGCACTCGTTCCCGTGGATGACGATCCTGATCCTAGCGGCGCTGCAGGGGGTCCCCTCAGAAGTGCACGATGCCGCAGCCGTGGACGGGGCCTCCGCTTGGAAGAAACAGATCTTCGTCATCCTTCCGCAGATCAAACCGGCCTTGGCCCTGACACTGCTCTTAGAGACGATCTGGGGCCTCCAACAATTCGAAATCCCCTACGTCATGACAAGCGGCGGACCGGTCGGATCTACGACAACTTTCTCCATCGCGCTCTATAAGGCTGCCTTCAGCGACTTCGACCTCGGAAAGGCCGGCGCCATCGGCGCTATCTGGACAATCCTGATGAGCCTCCTCGTGGCCATTTACGTCGCATACACCATCAAGCAGGAAAAGGACTAAGTAATGTCTGCAACCCTGAAAGCGCCAGGAAGGGTGCGCCCCGGCCGATCTGCCCCCGGTTCCGCTCCTGGGCAGCGGCGCTCAACCACCGCCCATGTCACCGTCGCAGTATTGCTGCTGTTCGCCCTCTTCCCAGTTATGTGGATGGCGTTGACTGCCTTCACCTCAAATGAGGACATCTTCCAATTCCCGCCCTCGCTCCAGCGCTCCTTCACCTTGGACCACTTCGCCGAAGTCCTCACCAGTGCGACGCTCATGCAGTTTATGGTGAACGGTTTGATCGTAGCGACCACCACCACAATCATCAGTCTCTTCCTAGGTTTTACGGCCGGATACTCTTTTTCAAAGTTCCGCTACTACGGCCGCACCCCCCTCATGTACCTGATACTCGTCGCCCAGATGGTACCGGAAGTCTTGCTTCTACTCTCGCTGTATGCGTCCTTTAATGCCCTCGGCCTGCTCAACACCTACGGGGCACTTATCCTCTCGTACTCAACATTCACACTCCCGCTTGCGGTATGGATGATGAAAAATAGCTTTGATGCGATACCCAACGACCTCATAGAAGCCGGCCGCATTGACGGAGCAAGCGAATTCAGAATCATGATCACCGTGCTGCTCCCTGTATGCCGAACCTCCTTGATTGCCGTTGGCCTCTTCGCTTTCATCAGGGCATGGAACGATCTGGCCTATGCGCTCACCTTGGTCGACACACCTTTGCAGACTCTTCCAGCCGGCCTGTCCCTGACCTTCCTGGGAGAGTTCCAGAACTCCTACGGCCAGATGATGGCTGCATCATTGGTGACCTCGCTGCCCGTAGTCGCGGTCTTCCTGATCCTGCAAAAACACTTCGTAAGCGGAGCCCTCGCTGGCTCTGTCAAATGACACCCAAACAACCAAATAACGAATAGGAAAACGAGATGGCAACGACGCCAAGTTCAACAGCCGCCCTGTCCCGCCGCGCATTTCTCGGAGCGGGGGTCGGCACCGCAGCCGTGGGATTTCTCGCAATGACCGGCTGTGCCTCTACATCAAGCAGCCCCGCGGCCAACGGACCCTTAACCATTACGTCGTGGGTCTTCGGCCAGGACTCAGGAACAGCACTCAAAGCAGTCGTGGCAGACTTCGGCGCTTCCACTTCAATCAAAACCGAAGAAAACACCTACCCGTACCTGCAGTACCTCAACCAGCTGGTCCTTAAGGCCAAAAGCAAGAGCCTCACAGGAGTAGCCCACATAGACGAAGAATGGCTTTCCACCCTAGCCCTCACCGGTGCTCTCAAAGAAGTTTCAGGAATATTCGACCAGTCTCTGTACCCAGACTCCGTGAACAACGCCGGCACCTACAAGGGGAAGAGGTACGCCATGCCGTGGACACAGTCAGCCATCGGCGTCATCACAAACACCGAAATTCTCGCGCAGGCTGGAGTCTCCAATCCGATCCGTACCACCGACGAGTTCACGGCAGCACTTCGGGCATTGAAGAAGGCTGACGGCAACCTCATCCCCTACGCCCCCTGCACCAAGGTCGAACAGCTTAAGGACATCATTCCCTGGATGTGGACCTTCGGCTCTCCGGTCGTGGACGGCGAGACAGTTACCTTGGGTGACGACGGGTCAATCCAAGCATTGGATTACTGGAAGCTTCTCCTGGATGAAGGACTGATCCAGGCTGGAGTCGTCCGCGACTCCGCCCGCACTCTCTTCGCCCAGGGAAAAGCCGCCATCTACGATGATGCTCCCCAGGCCGTCGGTATCATTCCTGGCCAAGCCAAGGATCCGAACATTGCATCCAAAATGAAGCCGGTCGCGCGTCCCACCAAAACGGCGGGGGACCAGCCGCGTGCCTTGGTCTGGAGCCAGCCACTGGTGCGCTTCAGCGATGAGGAACCCACGGCAAAATTTATGAAGTTCATGAGCGCCGATACCAAAGCCGCTCAGAAGCTCTTCGAAGCCGCCGGGCAACCTCCAACAACAAAGGCAAACCTGGCCTCGGACTGGTTCAAAAACAACACGTTCCACAGCGAATTCGATAAGCAGATCGCCGCCACGGCGACCCGCAACCCGTTCTGGAACTTCCCAAGCGCCTCATCAGCCCAAACCCGGTTCAATGAACACGTCGAAGCGGCACTATCTGGGAAGGTCACCGCCAAGGCCGCAATGGCCGCAGCAAAAACGGACTTGGAGACGATGCTCAAGGGGTAACACCAGCGGTGTTAGGCTGACCCGGCCCAATAACGGGCCGGGGCACGGCCCTCAACCAAAGGTTTAGCTCCTTGTCGCGGGAGTGATTGTTGCTAAGGAAACCATGTGAAGGCACAAGTGTCTCCCTTGCTAGACGGGCGAACGACCAAATCCATAATCCGTATCCTGCAAAGCGGACCCAGTTATCCCAAGGCCTTGGCCGAAAAATTGGGCTTGTCACAGGGATACATCAGCAACCGACTGACTCAGCTGAACGCTCATGGACTCGTCAATAGCGAAAAACTCGGACGCCACATGATTTACAGCCTGTCCGCGGAGGGGGAACAGCGCCTTCAAGCCCACGAGGCCAGGATGAAGCAGGCACAGCCTGGACGACCGGACGGACAAGCCCGGCAATATTGTGGAATTGTCTGCCCTGAATGTGGATCTTTAAGGACAGATGTCTGAGCAATGCTTTAGAACCCGTGGGCGCACCATACGGCAGGCACAAGTGGCGGGCGAGAGAGACGCCAAGTTAAGCGTTCGGCATGGGACGACAGAGGTCAATGACCTACGGCAAGAAGTCCGGGCCGGTGACTCAGCACCTCGAAGAACTCTTCGGGCTCTCCCGGAACACCGTGTACCGCTGGCTCCAAACCGGAGTGATTCCTGCCTACCAAGTCGAGAAGACATGGTTGATCTCCAGAGATCAGGTCAAGGACTGGGTCTGGGAAAACCGGAACACCCTCAGGAAGGGCCAGACGCCGGAAGTGACTGAGGATCAGCCCCAGAGCGAAGATGGAGAACGTCAATGAGTACCTAGACCCGCCCCTTGGTCGGCGGGGCTACCCTCATGAGCGCCTATGGGGCACAAGCGCACCAATACGGGAACTTTGTCAGAGGCCTCACATAACATCCCTCTAATGGGCGCTATGCGCGGGGTTTTAGAGGGGGAAATTTGTGAAAGCACTTGAAGAGTGGCCGGTGCTAATGCCCGAAGAGCGCACCCAGCTGGGTCTTTCGCGGCGGGCGCCTAAGCCCGAGACTACGGTCGCGGCCCGGCATCCAGAAGTATTGGACATGTGGGACGACGATAATGCCTTCGGCCCAAATGACATTCCTGCCTCTTCGCCGGTGAAGGTGCGTTGGGTGTGTGGGCGAGGGCACAAGTTCGTAGAGTCAGCAGTAGTCCAATGTGTTGCGGCATCCGGCTGGCGCCGAGACGCCGGTGGATCACGTTCATGCTTCACGTGTGTGGGGGAGCAGCTGCACGGCTGGGTGCGGCTTGGATGTGGTCACGAAGTCATTGCCAAGCCTGGCTCCGACAACATGGCCATGTGCCGCTCATGTCGGGCTGCTTCCTACGCCGACAAGAGAACGGTCAAGGGTCCCAAATACCCCATCGGGACTGTAATCCAGTCGCGGAATCTTATGACTTCCCAGACTGAGGAGCAGGTGCGGGCAAAACTCGTGGCCGCCGGGTTCACGGTCCATAAGGGGCGCAGCGGTATACAGTGCGGTCAGGAACCGCGCCTGAAGAATTTCCCCATCCTCACGCCAGACATCCTGATTTCGAAGACCAAAGTATGCGTCGAAGTCGACCCGGCGCATACTCATGCCGGCAAGGAAAGGGAGGACAACACACGGAACCAGCTCCTGGCTGGCGCGGGATGGAAAGTTGTCCGTCTAAGGCTCGGCAGCCTTGGAGCCATCGGGGACCATGATGTGCTGGTCGAGTCTGGAAAGGTAACGAATGAGGCGATCGAAGCCCTGGCAGCAGCTGTTGCTGAAGCAGTTGAAGGCTGGCCTGGAATCGTTCGAAGAATCAAAAAGATGGCCCCGGCCGTAGTCCGGCAGAAGTCTCGTTTGGGCGCCATCGCCCAACACAAGCGCTACGACAAAGCCTTTTACGTCTCGTGGCAGCTGGATTCCGGGCGAGTTGAGCGGATGGTGGCCATGGAGGATGGACGTTACTTGGCCACCGCAGAACGCTGGGAAGCGCCAAAGTTTATTTGCCCCTTGGGGCTGCATGAGCTGCCAAGGAAACAGTGGCGCCACGCTTTGCAGGAGGTCTTGGGAAAAATGTCAGATCCAGACTTCATGCCCAAGTCCAGGTTTCCCTGGGGGGACGAGCTATTCATCGGAGAACAAGCATCAACTGTGCAGGTTCACCCGAGGTTTTATTTGGGCGCGTCGTCATGGGATCTGACGGCCAATCTAACTGGCGTAGACGCCTTTACCAAGCATGCGATATGCGCAGGTACGGATGTGCGGGCTGAGCTGCACCCAGAGGCCGCCGAACGCGGCTGGTTCATTGCTGCCGTGGGGCAACACAAGGGAAGGCACGGCGAGTACCAGGTTATCCAACTACGGGTGGCCGCGGCCCAAAGACTGGGTCTGGCAAAACCGGAACCCACTCAGGAGGGGCCAGGCGCCGGAAGTGATTGAGGACTAGCCCCAGAACCCCTGATCAGCTCCGTTCACGCACCTTGCACGGCTCTTGGCGCCCTTCTTTCCCCTGGCTCCCCACTAAGCGACATTCCGCACGCGCGCGATACCGAGCCGGTGCACCAAGCACCGTCACGATGTTGTGTGAGTATGCAGCTATTCGCTTTGTGCTTCCAAGAAGATGGCCAACTCGGCGTCAGTTGGTTCTCGGAGTTCGACCGGGGTTATGGCCGGTGTTGCGGCGAGGAGGTCATTGATGGACGTCTGCCCGTCAAGCTCGGTGGGTTGCAGGTGCTCGGCATCGGGGTGCATGTTGACCTTTCCGTTGTTGTTCAGGAATAACGTAGTCCTGGGTGCGGACAATGGTCCCGCCGTGATGGATGTCTGCATTCAAAAACTGAACTGAGGCGGGGGCGACTTGGGCCCCTGCTACCAAACCAGGATGTCTAGAATTCGCAGATCAGTTAGTTGGTTCATTAGCCGGACCTCCTGTTGTTTCGCCGTGTCAGCCGATGTGTAGGAGCGGATTCGGCCGCGCAGTTCGTCCAGTGCGCCGGAGGTTCTTGCGGCGAGTAGGTCCTTCCGCACGGCAAGCCAGGTGCGGCGCCGCCATCCAAGCTGTGGATGGTCCGTACGGAGGACCTTAGCGGCAGGTGCATAAGCGCGCGCTACGTGGCTGTCGAGGATCGGGAACAGGCTTGGCTGTTTCAGATGCAGGACCTTCGAGATCTTCGCGAAGCTCACGCCCTTGGGAGAGCCTTCAGCGAAATGCCAGTATAGGTCTGTCATGGCGGCAAACAATTTGCCCTCGGGGTCAGCATTCCCTAAGTCGGCTGCGGTCCGAATCCACGGTGCCGTTTCGGAAGCCTCCAGGAAGTACGTCACTTCCTTGTTCGAGATTCGAGAACTGATTTTGCGTGTGCGGATCACTTCATGGGCCGTGAGCTTTCCCAAGTCCCCGGCGCCCAGGTAATCGAAAGCGGCCGGCGTCTTCCTTGGGTACTGTTCAAGAACTCCCAGGGCGTCCTCCACAGTGCGAACGTGACCGGCCACAGTAAGTGCTTGATTCGATCCTTGGTTCATTTGTCCCCCTTCTTTCCATCGATCCGGTTCGCGAACGGACGTAGCCCGCCGTGGCGCTCTTTAAAAGCGTCGATAAGCCGGCTTTCCTCGACCTGCGGGTCTCGGTCCTGGGTGACCACCCAGCAGACCTTGAGGTCTTGAGCATCCTCCAGTTGCCATATGGCACGGCCGCCACGGTGCCCGCTGCTCTTGCCATCGCCGAAGCGACGGTACTTGTTGAGCCGTTCAAATATGCCTTGCTTGCATTGGGCTTTGCCGAAGTAGAGAACCACTGCCTTGGAAATCCAAGCATCCTGCAGCATGCCTAGGGGGTAGTGGCTTCCCTTCCGTCCGGTGCCGGGCGTTACAAACCGCGGTTCATCCGAGCTTTCACGGATGACCGCGTAAACGCCGTGCTCTGTGGGCACTTCTTCGACCGGGATCGCGTCGAATCGAATGAACCCATGGAAGCCTTCGTCTTCAAGCCATTGCAGCGTCACGCATCACTTCCTACGCAGATGCCTGATCAAATAGCGACTCTTGCCACACGATCCGTGGCGTTTGAACCTGGACTTCTCGCACCTTGTGGTCCAAGGGAAAGCCTCCGTCGTGACTAAAAAAATAGTCACAGCCAAGACGAACTGCGGCTGCAAGATGCAAGGCATCCGCGGAGCCAAGCTTCTTGGCCCTGTTGAACCTAAGATGTCCGAAGTCCTTCAGCAGACCCACGGCATCCCGCGTGAGGAACCTGTCGATGTCCGTCCAGGCAGTGGACTCAGCTTGGAACCAACCGCGAAGCAAAGCCCGAATCCGGTCAGTTTCCTTGCGCGCATTGCCGTTGCACAAGACCTCGGCCTCCAGAAGAGGCGAAGCAGCAAGGCGGATTTGCCCGCCCTTTGCTGCCTCAAATACTGACTTAGCAGCCGCCCACCTCGGCTGTCCGTTTACCGGCTCCGTATCCTCATTTCGGGTAAGAAGGTCCAGGTAAACGCAGGAATCCACGTAGATCAGTGGAACTGGAGCGCTTCGATTGTTCCTAGGCATCCCTGACACCCCGCATGTATTCGTCCACTGTCATTCCGTCCAGCCAATCCGAGCCAGCGCCCAGCAACTCAAGAGGAGAGGGCATCCCGAGATCATTCTCAGGAAGTCGTTCAATCTGGGTTATCTCAATGCGTATCGCTTGTCCCCGGGCATTACGGGTTACCAAACCACCGACCAGTACCCGGTGGTTCCAGTGCTCCCGTAGCGATTCTGAAAGCGCCGGAGCTGCGTTTCCGCTGACAGCGCGTTCTGTCTGGGAGTCAAACAACCGAACGCGAAGGATGTTTCTTCGCGGTGTCGCCCCGACAGTATCCAAGATGCCGGAAATAGAACCGTGAGCGACGTCTTTGCCTCGCACTGCTGAAGCGGCGTTTTCCTTCACCTCGGGGGAAAGGATTGCCACAGAGTTGATCTTGCCGTTGTAGGTGGCCATCGAAATTTGGCTGTATTCGTCGCCGGCAGTTGCAATGCGCTGGATCCGTTCCACGGTCTCCGGGCTATACAACTTTGGGATTTCAGGTCGTTCAGAAAGGCTGGCGATGCCGTCCACGAAAGCCTCTACGGGGCGAAGCATGTCGGACTTGTCCCGAGTTCGCGAGGAACCGCGGGGTTCAAGCCGTATAACGGCGTCGTTGGCTTCATGTCTTAAGGACTCAATGACCCACTCTGGCCGCGTCCCCCTCTGAAGGTACAGGCGATCAATTTCTTTAAGCGAAAGGACAACATCGTCCAGCGTTCTAGTGAACCTGTGAACTACGGCCTTTTCCCTGCCCTCTCGGAGCCGTACTTCCAGGCCAGTAGTTGTCATGAGTACAAGCTATCCGATGACCGTGACCGTCCGCGTGACCGTTGCTGATGCTCAACCGGCCGTGCCCATCCAAAGCGCTCCGGCTGGCCTACTTGGCGTCAGGACCTTCCGTAGCAGCATCCGCCACGTCGACGCGGCGGATGATTGCCGCCACGTTCCGCACAGCTGCCGGATCCTCTTGCCAGGGCTTTCCGCCAAGTGAGCAGGCATGAAACCCGGTGACAGGAGACTTTGCCACCGCTTCGGCGAGTTCGGCCCACGCCGCGTTCAGATCTGCCACCTGCTCAGGAGCCAACGGGTGCAGGTCCTTAGGCTTAATGGATCCTGTGCGGGCCGGACGACCTGCACCAATTCCCCGCTTGCGCTGTCGGGGATACCAGCTCCACCAACCCATAGGCCTTCCCTCTGTCTCAACACTCCAATGGGGCAAAGCAAAGGACCGCAACGGTGAGGATGCGGCCCTCTGCCTTGGGGTGTAAACATCCTGCTGCTTACGCCTTCGAGCATGCCACACGGAAGCGGTGATGGCGCATGCTCGCGGGGCGAGCATGCGTGGGCGTCCTCTCCGCTTCGCTCCGTGGCCGGCTGTTGGGTGCTGCCGGTCCGTCGCAGAGCTCCTGCCCGTCATCACCTGTTGCTTACAAGCATTTTTGTGGCTGTCCTGGCGGATCATAAGGTCCCGCTCCGGCTCTTTGCTCCTGCCCCCTCCGCAAGCTCCGGGGCCCTGCGGCACCAGGAATCTTCGACGGCGCTTCGCTTATTTCCTTTCGAAGATCCCAGGCACCTTGCCCCAAAGGGGAGGAGACGCCTCCGTCGGGACCTTTGAGCACTACGTGCCAGCAACAAAAAATCAACGGGGGGTAGGGGAGCTGGCCACTCACCACGAGCGCCCCGCCCACCTTTCTCGGCAAAGAAAGAAGGCATCATCATGCTGAACCACCTGATCGGACTGTACGTCCCGGCGCGGCTGAGCGAGGCCGTCACCGTGCACAGCCTCGACGCACGACACACCAGCCTGCAGATCATCGTCGGCGGCGGACTTGAATGCATCGCCCGGGGCGACTGGCACCTGTACCTGAACGCGGACACCCAAACCACCGGCCCCTCAAACCTCCGCGCGGTGCAGCTGCTCCACGAAACCGGCCTTGACCTGCCCGTGGCCGGGAACGCCGTGTTCCTGGGCAGGGCAGGAATCGACCACGACACCGACGTGCCCGGCTACCTGATCCAACGCGCCGAAGCACTCTTCGACACCCGCCTGATCCAACCAGCGGCCTAAACCCCGCACCCGGTGGCCGGGAACCCGCTGTTCCCGGCCACCACACCCCCTTTCATTCATTCTCGGCAAAAGAAGGAACCAAAGATCATGACGGACAAGCTCACCCTCACCGGACCTGCTGACCTGCTCGCCTACATCCCGCACATGCTCGGCGGCACCCCGACCGAATCGGTCGTCGTGCAGACCACCACCAGCGGGACCCTCGGCGCCACCCTGCGCGTAGACGCACCCATAGGAGCTGACCCGACCGGGTTCGCCCAAACGGTGACCAGCTTCGCCACCCAGGACGAGACCGCCACCGCGACTTACGTGATCGTCTACACCGGCGGCACCGGGCAGGACGAGACGTTCCCGTACGCGGCGCACATCGCCGCGCTCGGCAACGAACTGGCCACAGCCGGGATGCCCGTCCACCACGCCTTCCTGGTCACCGGCACCTACTGGGCCGCCTACGGCAGCCCCGAACGCAACCCGCTGTCCCAGATCATCGACAGCAACGCCAACGCGACCCTGACCTACCTCGGCAGCAACCCCGCCGCGGACGTGTACAACCCGGAACAGCTGGGCAACAGGATCGAACCGGTACAGGCCCCGGCCCGCACCGAGGAATCCCTCGCCACCGCACGGCAGGCATGGAACACCATGCTGGACACGCCGGGAACCCCGGAGACGGCAACCGGCCGGGCCATGGCCGCATGGTTCCAAGACCCCTACATCCGGGATTTCCTGATGGCCGACACCATCACCACGAACAACGGCCGCATGATCGACATCATGCTCGGCAAGTTCGATGGCCGCCCCGACTGGACCCGTGTGGACCGCGCCGAAGCCATGGCTTTCGAACTGATGAAGCTCGTCCCCGAAGGCCAGCGCGCACCGATGCTGACCCTGATGGGCTGGCTGCAGTGGCTCAAAGGCTCCGGAACCCACGCCGACCGGTACCTGAAACTCGCCACCGAGGACGCCCCCGGCTACCGCTTCGCGGTGCTGCTGCGCGAACTGATCACCAACGTGTACATCGCAGACGTCGCCAAGAACCCGGACACCGCCTACAAACGCCCACGGGCCTAAACCACGGACGGCCGGTCCGGAACCAGCACAAAGGGGTCCGGACCGGCCGCCTGGGGTGGCGGGGCGGCCTCCGCCGCTTCGCTCCCCCGGCCGCCATGACGCTGACGCGGGCGCAGCCACGAGGCGCCGATAACCATAACCCTGGGCCTAGACTGGCCCCAGGTAGCGACGGAACGGGGGCGGGCGTGAAAACCAGGAGACAGGCCGCATGGCCGTGGTCGCAGCTCTGGCCCTGGATAATCGGTATCGCCGCCATTGTCGTGTTCGTGCTGCCCTGGTCCCTCATGTGGGTCGGCCACTGCGTCGACTACGCACTGGGGCAAGGCGAAAGCTACTGCGAAAGCGGACCTGTCACCGGCGAGCCCGCCGCGATCATCGTCGCGGTGATCTCGGCAGTGCTGATCGTGTTCTGCCTGTTCCGGATCGTGCAGATCCTGATCCAACGGTTCCGGAACAGACCGACCAGGCCACCGGCCCGGGGCAGCTGGTGAACCCAGCTGGCTCAATGGATCCCCGGCTACAGTGAACATCGAGGAAGAACACTGCAGCCAGGAGATCCGAGCATGGGAACCGAGTACGTCCTGACCGATGACGACAAACCCGTCCCCGGCGCGAGCTTCCTCGAAGACGTCATCGAGCTGCGGCTGCTGACCGCCGCCGATTCCCTCGGCCCGGTGGACTACACCGCTCCCCAGGAACACCCCGACTTCTAAAATCATCCTGTAGCGACGACGCTGCACCCCATAGTTTTCCTTTGCCGAGGAAACAACCAAGGAGCCGGCCCCCGAGAGGGTGCCGGCTCCTTGGCTTTTCAAGATCCAGAACGGGCGTCCACTTCGTGGCCGGCTGCTGGGTGGTGCCGGTCCGTCGCAGAGCTCCTGCCCGTCACCACCTGGTGTGTCTACGACGTTTTGGCTGCTGTCCCAAGGGATTTTACGTTCCCGTTCCAGCCCGTCTAGCCCCTCCGTAAACTCCGGGGCCTGCGTGCCAAAAATTCTTCAGCTGGGATCCTCGCTCGCTCGGATCCCACAAGATTTTTTGGCCCTTGCCACAAGGGTAGTCAGGCCTCCACAGGAACAGCTCGCAAGCTTCGCCAGCAGCCAAAACAACGGGAGGGAACGGGGAGCTGGCCGGTCACCAGAGCGCCCCGCCTACCAACTTTCTCGGCAAAGAAGGAAGAGACCACCGTGAACGACGAAAACCGCATCGCACGCGCAGCCCTGACCCGCATGTTCACCCCGGACGACGACATCGCCCGGCAGCTGGTCGCCCGTCACGGCGCCCACCCGGCCTACCGCATGGCACTGCGTGCCCGGCCCCTGTTCCCCTTCTGGAACATCCAGGCCGAGGAACTCTCCGACGGGCTGGACCGCTGGGCACCCCGACCCCGCGAACTCGACACCCCGGTGATCGAGGCCGAACTCGAGGCCATCAAAAACCTTGGCGGGGGTTTCCTCGTCCCCGGAGACGAGCACTGGCCCGAAGGCCTAAACGACCTGCCCGACGCCCCGTATGGGCTCTGGTACGTCGGAAACATCGACCAAGGCATCCCCGCCCCGCACCAAGCGGCCGCGGTGACCGGCTCCCGCGACTGCACCAGCTACGGCGCCGCGGTAGCCAGGGACATGGCCCACGGACTGGCCCAGCAAGGCATCTGCGTGGTCTCCGGTCTTGCCTACGGCATCGACACCCACGCCCACCGCGGCGCGCTGACCGGGACCACCAGCGAGGGACCGGCAACAATAGCCGTCGTCGCCGGAGGCCTTGACCGGGTCTACCCGTCAGGGAACGCGGACCTCGCGGCCGCGATCAAAGGCACCGGCCTGATCGTCTCCGAACAGCCCCTGCGAACGGCGCCCACACGGCGGCGTTTCCTGGCCAGGAACAGGATCGTTGCCGCTCTCGCCGGGGTGACCTGCGTGGTCGAAGCCCGGACACGGTCCGCAGCAGTGAACACCGCCCACCACGCCGAAACCATCGCCCGACACGTCGCGGCAGTCCCGGGCTCGGTTCACAGCGCCCACTCCTCGGCCTGCCACGCTCTTTTGAAGGACGGCACTGCGGTGCTGGTCAGCGACGCAGCCGACGTGGCCGAGCTCCTCGCCAACTAAACCCCACCGGTGGTCCGGGACCTGCGAGGTCCCGGCCTCCCCTTCGCACTGAGGAGACAACTGTGACGAACTGCTGGGATGAAGACGGCACCTACGACTGGGACGCCCATTGGCACGCGATCGAACGCGAGGCGGCCACCAAGACCGCCGAATGGATCGGTTACCCGGGCATGGTCGATGCTTTCCACCACTTCGGCCTGTACGGCAACGAGGTACCGGACGAGGTCTTTACGCCCGAGCTGCTCTCCGCCATGGACACCTGGCAGGTGCTGCTCGAAAAGATCGAACTCACCGAGGACGAACTGGACCGTCGCACCCTGCAGCGAAACTACGAAACCCTGGACCGCACCATCCACCGAATGGTTGATCCCCGAAGGTAGCAGGTGGGCCGTTCGCCTTTGGTGGGTGGGCGGTCCGCCGCAGGTGGCCGGCCCGGGTGGGTAGTCGCCGGCGGCGGACCGCCGTTCCCGCATCCGCCCCCGGGGTGCTTGGCTCGTGGGCGCGGCGCACCCGCCCGGGACGCACCATGGGCGGGATCCGGTGGGAACCAGGAGAGGGGTGCTCGCTGGGCGAGCACTAAAGGGCGTCCACTTCGTGGCCGGCTGCTCCGGTGGTGCCGGTCCGTCGCAGAGCTCCTGCCCGCCACCACCTTCTTGTTTGAAAGCGTTTTGGCTGCTGTCCTGTCGGATTGTAAATGCCCGTTCCAGCCCGTCAAGCCCCTCCACAGTCGGGGCCTGCGTGCCAAAAATTCTTGAACCCGGGATCCTCGCTCGCTCGGATCCTTCCAAGATTTTTTGGCCCTTGCCACAAGGGTCGACAGGCTTCCATCGGGCAAGCTCCGCAAGCTTCGCCAGCAGCCAAAACAACGAAGGGGAGAAGGGGAGCTGGCCACTCACCACGAGCGCCCCACCCACCACCTTTCTCGGCAAAGAAAGAAGACAGCAATGAACAACGCAACACCCACGCTGGAAATGCTCGACCCCACCACCCTGACCGTGGACATCAACGTCCGCAAAGACGCAGCCCTCACACCGGACTTCATCGCCAGCATCAAAGAACACGGCGTCATGGAACCGGTCATCGCCCACCGCAAAGAAGACGGCACCGTGCACGTGCTCATGGGCCAGCGCCGCACCCTCGCAGCCGTTGAAGCCCAGCGCCCCCTGATACCGGTGATGATCATCAGCACACCCGAGGAAGCCGAACGTATCGTCACTCAGGTCGTGGAGAACATCCAGCGCGCCGAACTGACCGACGCGGACGAAGCCGACGCCTACCACCAGCTGTCCCTGATCGGTGTTTCCGCCGCAGCGATCGCCAAGAAGACCGGACGGACGAAAACCACCGTCGAAGGAGCCTTGAAGGCCAAGGCCTCAGAGGCCGGAACCGCCGCCCTCGGCAAGGGCCTCACCATCGAGGAAGCGCTCCTGATGGCCGAGTTCGAAGGGGACGAAGCCGCCACCGCCGACCTCGAATCAGCCCTAATGGACGACCCGGACCAGTTGTTCCACGTCGCCCAGCAACTACGGGACGACCGCGAACGATCCGCCACACTGGCGGCGTTCACCGCCGAAGTCGAAGCCACAGGGACCACCATCGTGGAGCAGCCAGCCTACGACGACTATCAAACAGCCCGTGTCAGCTACCTGAACCGGCCCGACGGGGAACCAGCCACCGCAGAGGACGCGAATGCCGTCTTCATCACCCAGGACTACCAAGGCGAATGCACCACCGTCCCGGTGATCGTCGGATGGAAGGACGCCGGATACAAAGACCGGTACAGCTCGTCGTCGGCGAACAAAGGGCCGATGACCGAGGAACAGAAAGCTGAACGGAAAACCCTGATCGAGAACAACAAGAAGATGCAGGCCGCAACCACGGTCCGCCGGGAGTTCGTGAAGACCTTGTTGGCGAAGAAACAGGCACCGAAGGGCTGGCAGTACTTCACCGTCCACGCGATCACCCACCACTCCGAAACCGCCAGCAGCTACGAGGGCGACGTGGCCGCTGAAATGGCCGGGGCGAAGATCGCAGGGACCAAGTCGTGGGGGTGGAACCCGCTGCGGGACCACGTAGCGACAACTACCACCCGGCCAGAAGTCTCCCTGATCGCGCTGGTGTGCGCAGGGTATGAGAAGACGATCGCAAAGGACTCCTGGCGGTCCCCGTCCCAAACCCACCGGGACTACTTGAACCAATTGGTTCTGTGGAACTACGTGCCGTCGGAGGTTGAGCAGATCATCATCGACAGCGGCAAACCCACCGAGGAAGAAACCCAAGCGGCATAAGAGTCCCTTGCCGGGCGGAAGCCCACCGCCCGGCAAGACCCCGTCCATCCACCACAGGCACGGCCAGGAACCTTTCGTGCGCGGGCGGTCCGCCGCCCTGGGCAAACCAGGGTGCCCACTCACCGCGGCGGACCGCCGATCAGCGCCACCAGGCACCCGCCGGCTCAGGTGCCGCGGCCCCCGCCGGCCAAGTATCCAACCACCACCCGCAGTCTTGTCAGAGGCCACCGCGTGCGCCTGGCGCCGCCGCCCGGCAGCAGAAGCATGAACCACCCACCACGCCCAAGGCGGCCAATGTTGTAAACTCAAGACCTTCCTTTTGCCGAGGAAACAGCTCAGGACCGGCCCGCGCCGGTCCTGAGCTGTTTCACCCAACGAATCGGCAGCCTTCCCCATGGGACAACACACACGTCGCCGGCCCACCACCAGCTGCGTCACGTCGCTATCTGCAGCCGGGACAACCACCCGCAACCAGTGGACCACCCCATGCGGGACAGGAACCATACGCTGTCGATGACTTCCAAAGATGCCGGGGGAGTACCGCCAGACTCCACTTACGAAGCACCAAGCTCGCCATCGGGGGAAGACGCTCAGTGGAAATTTTGATGTGTCAAAAACCTCTAGAATACGGGCTAAAACGCTTCTTTTTCTACCTGAATAAGGGTAGAATGGAGGTATCAAGTCGAACAGACGAACGAAACCAGAACTGATACGAAACGTAGGACTGACAATGACTTCTTCAACCCCTGATTACACGGTTTACACCAAGCCCGGATGCCCGAACTGCGACAAGACCAAGGCGTACTTCGACCGCAAAGGCATCACCTACCAAGCCGTCGACATCATCGAAACTCCCACGGCACTGGAGTACGTCACCACGGAGCTCGGCTACAGCGAAGCTCCGGTCGTGGTGAACAATTCCGACGACCAGGACCACTGGTCCGGGATCCGCATGGACAAGCTCACCCAGGCGGCCCTGCGCCACAAGGCAGCGTGAGTGCCATGACCAGCACCGAAGAGCAGCAGAACAACGACCGCTTCCGAACCAGTCCCCGACCCTACGCGGACCTGGAAGAATTCGGGCGGATCGCCAACCCTTCGGCCCGGATCACCGTCCCCACCCCCGCCGACGAACCATATGACGTCGACGAGCACGACCTCGCAGCGGTCACCGACGCCGAGGTCACCCCGGGGCTTCCGGACTGGCCCATCGGCGCGGGCCTTACGGACCCGTTCGCGTGGGACCCGGACATCGCCGACCAGTACCAACTGACCGAACCACCCCAACCCGGCACCACCGAACCACACCGGGCCGAACCGCACGAGACAGATCCTCAGAACGAAACCAGCACCGAGAACACCAGCGCACGAGGAAAAGGACCCACCATGGCCGCCGAAACCACCATCACCGTCATCGGAAACCTCACCAACGACCCAGAGCTTCGCTTCACCCCTTCCGGGTCAGCGGTCGCGAACTTCACCGTCGCCTCAACACCCAGGACTTTCGACCGGCAAACCAACGAATGGAAAGACGGCGAAACCCTGTTCCTTCGGGCCTCGGTCTGGCGGGAAGCCGCGGAGAACGTCGCGGAGTCCCTGACCAAGGGCATGCGCGTGATCGTTTCCGGCCGGCTCAAGTCCCGGTCCTACGAAACCAAAGAAGGCGAAAAGCGCACCGTTATCGAGCTCGAGGTGGATGAGATCGGCCCCAGCCTCCGATACGCCAACGCCAAGGTCAACCGCACCCAGCGCTCCGGCGGCGGAGGCCAGCCGGGAGGAGGCTTCGGCAACACCAACACGACCGCCGCGGCACCCCAGGACGACCCGTGGGCGACCCCGCAGCAGGCCGCCGGCTCCGGCAGCTGGGCCAACGGACCGGACGCCGAACCGCCGTTCTAAGCAGTTGTTCTGTCGGGGCCAGCCGCTACGCTGACCCCGACAGTAAACCAGACATCGACAACCGCAGATGGACCCTGAAGACATGCGTTACCAGCACAGTTAGAGCGGCCGCCCCCTGAGTGCGTCCACTCTTACGACGTCAACGGAGCAGCAGGTAGAAGCCTCTTGAAAGGAAACCCCGAATGTTGACCTACGATTTCATTTCCTACAAAGGAAAGTACGTGATCGCGGCGGTCGGCACCCTTCTCGGCATCTGGCTCATCTGGGCGCTGACTTCCCTTATCGCCGTCATTGCCGCCGGCGACGCGACGTCGACCCTGGCCATCATCCCGGCAGCACTGGCCCTGCTTTGGATCCCGGTGGCTGTGTGGCTGTGGAAGCGGGCAGTCGACGAGCATGCGGTTGCTAAAGGCAGGCTCTACCCTGGCGAGAAAATCGCCCGCCAGCTGCACGCAGAACACGGTGGCGAACTGATCTACGGCCACGAAGACAAGCCCTTCCGGCACTGGACCATCACCGTCCAGGGCGCGGACGGCTTCAACCGCACCATCTTGACCAGGAACGGCAAGGAAATCTCCTGAACCACCCAAGCGAGACAGCCGGGAGCGTCACGTCGGGGCGCCCACGAGTACATACAGTTGCAGGGCTCCGGGCTTCGGATAAGCCTTTGACCAACGGCGAGGCATGCAAGGCCCCACGGGTGCCGTACACCGCATGCCGGGTCGAGGCGGACGTGGGTTCGGAGCAGGCCCAGTCCTCACGCACCCACGGGCGTGAAGTCCACACGAGAAAGAAGAACCACTCATGACGCTGACGACATGGTCCCGGCTCCAGGACGCGGCCCTGTGCCTGATGGCGGTGTTCTGCCTGGTCGCTGCCCTGTGGTTCGCGGAGAACGGTTTCTCCAGGACGGCTTTCATCGGTACCGCGCTCATCTGCCTGCTCGTCCTTGCCGCCGGCGCCCTGGCGAAGCGGAGCCCGGACGTGTGGGCCGCGCGGGTGGCATCGACCCCGACGGTGATTGCCGTTTATGCGCTGGCCGGGATCATGGTCGTGTTCTACGTTCTTGGCATGATCTTCCCGGCAACGACCTAAAGGACAGTGACGCACGTGCCCCTGCCTAAACGGGACGACAACTCCATCAGCGCCAAGTTCACCCGGGACGACGCCGAGCAGATCCGCGCCGTCCTGAAAAACGTTGGTTTGGCCGAAGGGTACGGCTCGGCGAATGACTTCGTCGAAGCCGCCGTCCGACGTGAACTGCGACGCGTCCAGCGCAAGTACAACGGCGGCCAACCATGGCCAGGGATCCCCGCCGGCGGCCTCCGACCAGGCCGGCGCACCCGCGAAGAAACCGCCCGCCGCGAAGACCGCGCCTGAACCGCAGCCCGGTCCATCTCCCGGGGCATGGTTCAGGCGTTGGCGCAGTGTCATCCCGGAGTTTCGAAGCGCAAGTAGTTGCTGGTTTTCTTGGCAGTTTCGTTCGGCCGGTGGCTACCAGTCGCAGAGCGCGACGGCGTGGAACTTGGCTGCTCCGTCGCTTGCGAGGATGGCTGTCCAGAAGGTCCCGCCTTTCGTGTTGCTCGCCGTGTAAGCGGTAAGGGACATGGGGCCGGTCATATCCGTCTTTGGGTTCACTGCGTTTGTGGAGACGCAGGCCCCATAGTTCGGCGATGCCTCAGCTGCTGTTGCCGGCTGCGCGAAACAGGTAAGCAACGCGCAAGTGCCTGCTGCGCACCATAGAAGCTTTTTCATTGGATGCTCCTCTTCCATGCGTGGATGATACGGCCAGTATGCATCCTGCCTGGATGTGTGAACCACAAGATCAAATCGAGGTTCACCCGAGGCCTTTCCGATGCGGCTGAGAACATGAAAGAGGCTCCGCCCTGTCGTGGCAGCGGAACCTCTTTTTGCGATCCATTGGCCGCGAGGCTGAATCATCCAGCCACTGTTTGCGGCTCATTTCGCGTGCCGGTCCGTGTCATCCTCAGGGCTGTCAGGATGCTGTGTCCTGCTCCTGATTGGCACCCTCTTGGTCGCTACTGGCTGTGCGCTTGGTGTTCCTGCGGCGTTTTACGGCGGCGGGTTCGAGGCCGAGTTTTTTGAGTTCGTCGGCGCTCCAGCCGTCGCGCGTGGCTTGGACGTAGGCGCGTTTGTCGTCGCGTTCGGCGGCTACGAGCTGGTCTTTCAGGTCGGTGATCCGTTGACGGGTTTTGACCAGTTCGGTGACGGATTCGATGCGCGAGTCCAGCAGTGCGCGGGCTTGGTTTCGTGTCTGTTCAATATCGAGGTTCGCCATGGGTTCCAGCCTAACCATTGACCACGGCATGAGTGTGGGTGACGCGCCCCAGGGCGCACGCTGTTCCGGCCCCTGTCATAACGGGTTGGGGGAGGAGATGGGCGTTGTTGGGGTCGTTGAACCAGTCCTGGAGGTAGTCATCGGCGTAACTGATGGTGCGTGCCGTGAACTGGAAGTATTCGGGGCCGATGCCCTGGCGTCGCCATTGCCGCAGCAGTGCTGCGGAGATGCCATATTGGCGGGCCACTTTGGTCGGTGAGATGAGAGCCACAACTGTACCTTTCGCTGTCCCTATGCCGCGTTCCTTTCGGCACGCCCGAAAGCACTTGACCGGGCAGGGAATTGGCCAGTTGGGGAGGCCGGACCGTGGAATGCCGGAACGAAGTGAGGATATGCCGCGAAAGCCGGCGGCACCGACTTGCCAAGGAAGGCCCGGGCAGTAGCCTCAACCTGCCGAAACGGAACGACGCAGTCGTTGCTTCAAAGGACAGACGCGCAGCGTCCTGCAGGGTACTACCGTCACCAACCAACGGGTGCGTAGAGCATCTGAGCCGCTTGGGCGGAGCAAGCTATACACTTATGTGCCATAAGTGGGCTTGTTCCTCGACTTCTGGGTCGAGGGTTTGTCACACTGGTGGTGTGATCCCGGGGTTTCCGGGGCGCTGCGCTGGGCAAGGAGAGGGGCGGTGACGGCATGGCCGATGAGAGGGCTCCGGGGCGTGGTGTGGGTCGCCGTCGTCGTGCCAACATCAAGGGAAAGACCCAGTACGTGCGGGTTTCGATGTCGGAGGAGGAGCGCACGCGTCTGCTGATCCTTGAGGGGCAGACGGGCCGGAGCGCGTCGGAGATCCTTGTCAGTGGTGCACTGTATGCGGAGAATTCGGAGTCGTTGTCGGAGCGGCGGGCGGTGGCGTCGGAGTTGATGGCGGTGCGCCGGTACTTGGCGGCGTTGTCGAATAACGTGAACCAGTTGGCGAAGCACGCCAACGCCAAGGACGAGTTTCCGGCCGAGGCCCGGGTGGTGTTGAACCGTGTCCGTGCCATTGCCGAGCGGGTCAACGAGACGATCTACGGGCTGGCGCGCCGATGATCCCGAACATCACCAAGGGTGAGCGGATGTCCGGGCTGCTGGTGTACCTGGCCGGTCCGGGCCGGTCGAATGAGCACACCGACCCGCACCTGGTCGCGGGGTCCGGGCCGATCATGGCCTGGCACAACGATGACCAGCTGAACCGTGACGCGGCCGTCGCTATCGCGCACCAGCTCGACCAGGCCAAGAACGTCCTCGGCGTCGAGGTCAACGGCGGGCACGTGTGGCACTGCTCCCTGAGCCTGCGCGCCGAGGAAGGCGACCTCACGGATCAGAAGTGGGCCGAGATCGCCAACGACTTCATGGACGAAATGGGCTTCACCGAGACCAGCGGCAAAGCACCTGTCGCGTGGGTGGCCGTCCGTCACGGGCACAGCAAAGCCGGGAACGACCACATCCATATCGCAGCGTCCATGGTCCGTGAAGACGGCACGAAATGGTCCAGCCACCTGGACTACAAACGGGCCCAGGAAACGGCCCGTTCCCTGGAGAAGAAGTACGGACTGGAGGAACTCTCCCCGGTCTACGCACAGCGTGGCCTGCGGCCGGGTGAACGCGAAGCAGCTGAGCGCAGGGGAGTGGAGGAACCCGAGCGCCGATCCCTGGCGAGGAAGGTACGGGCCTGCGCGACGGCCGCCACGGATGAGGCCGAGTTCGTGCGCCGCTTCCGCCGTACCGGGGCGATGATCAAACCCCGCTACGCTGCTGGCCGGGACGACGTCATCGTCGGGTACTCGGTGGCCGAACGACCGCCCAAAGGTGTCCGGCCTGTCTGGTTCGGTGGCGGTCACCTGGCCAAGGACCTGACCCTCCCAAGGCTGCGCGGCGCCTGGGCGGACAGCCCGGAACAGGCGACCGCGGCAGTGGCCGAATGGGGCGCCGCCGCACGCGGCCGCCGACCCATCAGTGCCGGTGCGGAAGCGCACGAACCGGACCCGCAACTGTGGGCACACTACAGCGACGAAGTCGCACGGCTCCGCGAAACCCTACGGACGGTTCCGTTCGATGATCACGGCACCTGGGCGCAGGTAGCCCGCGAAACATCCGGCGCGTTCGCGGCCTGGTCAACAGCGACCGAACCCACCCCGGGACCCTTGGCCGCCGCCGCCGACGAACTGTCCAAAACGGCGCAGCTGCGACGCTACCCGGCCCGTCCTGTACGCACTGTCGGGCCGTCGGCGAAGGGCGCGTCCCTGATGCTCATGGCAGCCACCATGGGCGGTACAGGGACCGCGGCCGAGGCGATCATGCTCCGCCAGCTGCTGAACGTCGCCAAGGCCGTCCACGACATGCACAAAGCCTCCAACGACCTGCGCCGGGCACGGCAGATCAGCGACGTCGTCAAACACCAACTCGCCCAGGTCGCCGCCGCGCTGCCAGCCATCACCTCCACCACCACGGTCATGGACCGTGAAGCAGCCGAAGCGGCACGGGCAAGCACCGCCGGCCAAGACCCAGGACGGCCCGTTGGTCCGGTGCTGCCACCGACGTACGAGCAAGCCAAGAACCACGCAACCAGCCGGAGCGGTACCACCCGCCCGGACATCGAGAGATAACAACCTACAGGGGGTAGGAACCATGAGTGAATCCGACGGCATTGACGAGGCCATCGAAGGCATCACCCGTGTGGGTCTGACCGTAGCAGGCCGCCTCGGCGAACAACTCTCCAGGGCACGCGAACAAACACTCCGTCGCGCCCAGGCAGCTGAGGAACAACAAGCCCGGGAACTGCAGGCACGCTTCGACGCCGAACGGGCAGCGGCCCGCGCGCAACTGGCCCCCGTCAAGGACGAGCGTTGGTGGGACACCGCCACCGGCCGGGACATCGAAAGAGTCCACGAAACAGCCACAGCCTGGAAGGCTCACGACCCGGCCGCCCGCGACGCTGCCGAAACCATCAGGGACCAGGTGCAGAAGCGTTACGGACTGGACGTGAATAACCTCGGTGCCGATGAAGCGTCTGTGGCCACGGCGCTGGCCGAAGCCGAACGCGACCGCGAACAAGCCGACAAGGAACGCGGCACCGCCCGCGAAGAAAATTCACAAGCAGTTGGCCTGCTCGCCGACGCCGAACGCGAAGACCGCGACCGCCAGCAGGACGTCACTGACGAGAACCAGCGCCCCGAAGCGCTCCGCGACGAGGCCGGTATCAAGTACGACTCGGCCAGGCGCCGGCAGGAACTCGCAGCAAGCCTCGACGGGGTCGCCGACAAAGAAGCAATCCAAGCAAGACTCAGCGCCGACCAAGACCAAGGCACCCCGCCCAGCTCAGCCGTAGCCAGCGCACCTGGAAGAAGCCCCAAGGCCCGCAAAACGCGCGGAGCCAGCGGACAGACAAAGCTCCTCCAAAAAGGCATGAGCCGCTAGAAATCTAGACATCCTGGGCATCAATCATCCACGCGCCTATGGACATCTAAACTCGGTTTCATGGATAACAAGGCGGTCACCGTCGAGAGTGATCAGGCAGACCGTGACGCGATGACGAAGCCAAGGGTGGTGGCGCGACCAGCTTTTCGGATGGCTTTGGGCATCTATGCCGCCACAATCCTGCTGGCCGTTACGGTTCAGGCGGTGTGCCTATTTCTACTGTGGGGACCGCAGCAGAATTGGATCTCTTTCGGTGGACGATTCGTTACGAGCCCGGCGATGGCCGGGCTCTTCGCCGTCATAGCCGCCGGTATTGGTGCTTGGTCGCTATCTAGCCAACTGGCCCACACTAAAGAGAAAGCCGCAGATCAGGCATGGTGGCAACAGTTCGAGTGGGTCACAGACCGACTAATTCCCCCAAACGCCGACGGTGAGAAGGGGAGTGCGCAACTGCCACTGTCGTTGGCATTTGATCTAATGACATCTCTGGCAAACACGGCCAGAGCTCCGTTCCAGAAGGATGCTGTCGGCGGGATCCTCAATCACTATCTGAACGACTTTGTGAAGCAAAGGGGCACCTCGCCGAAGCAGCGAGGAAGTACCAGCCCGGATGGCCTCAACCTCGATGCGGCAGGAGCCAATTCTCTCCGAGCGTTGATCAACACATTGCCAAATTCGTCTCCCTCAAGCGCATCTGCGCGCAGGGTGCTGACGGCCTATGAGAAGGACTACGCAGACGAGGTCCTGAATGCCCTTAGGCACCAGTTCGGGGGCTTTCAAGCCGAAGCTAGGGGCGATTTTGGAGCGGATGCCATCGTTAATCTTGGATCCCAGAAGATCATCGTGGAAGTGAAACAATCCGTACCTAGCCGACCCCTGTTTGCAAAGATCAGCAACAGGCTGCAGCGGGTTATAGACCAACAAGGAGCCGACGGTGGTGTAATCATCATCCCGCCATCGCCACTGAACATTCCGTTGTCGGAAGTAAGTATGAAAGGTATTCACCTCATCGAGTGGGACCCCTCGCAGACTTCACACGATCTGTACAGCAGGGTTCTGCGAGTTTTTCCCGAGAGTATGCCGTGATACTGGTGCAGATCACAGTGCTTTGGACACTGGCGGCAACGACACTCGGTGTTCAGCTGCAGCATCCAATTCCGTGCAACAGGAAGCTGGTTTAGGAGGAGAGATAAGGTTCGCTTGCGGCATCCTTGATTGTTGCTCCCGAAAGGCGTCCACAAGGAAGTATTCAAGGCACTTGTCGTGGCCTCCTCGCAGACCTACTGCCTGTATCAAAAGATGCTCTTTACCCGGCAGGTCTCGCAGCAACTTTCCACCGTCGTGACTTGTTCCCCCGACGAATACCGCGTTGCGGTATTGCCTGATGCGGTGCCAGAGCCCGCGTTGACGACCTCGGCGTCTCGGCGCTCCAAGTGACCCTTTGCCGATGTAAACCACTTCCGTAGATCCAGCTAGGTCTAACCGAGGTCTATGCACAACATAGACACCTCCGATGTCTGAAGCACCACGTTCCGCCCCCAGCACATCGCGTCGTTGGATTTCCTGAAAGCGCACCGGCGTTGAAAACCCAAAGGTCTCTAGACCGGCCGTCGTGAAGTCCACGGGGTTACCTCCTTCGTTCTCACACTCCTACTTTGCGCTGAGGAGGGTATCGGAATTTTTCAAGCTGAACGGTACCAGCGGGAGTTAGGCGGCTAACTGTTCGGTGGTTTCCTTGGGTTGGTTGATCCACGCTGGTCCTGGGAGGGCGAGGATTTTGGGGTCGGTGCTGGTAGTGAAGCGTTCGGGGTGTTTCGCGCGGGCTGCAGCGAGCGTTGCCGAGCGGTCTTTGGCGACGTCGGCGGCGTGGCCGTAGTGGACGTTCGCGGGCGTGTGGAAGCCGATTCCGGAGTGTTGGTGGTGATGGTTGTACCAGTCCACGAAGCCGCTGATGAATGCCCGGGCGTCGTGGACCGAGGCGAAGCGTTCGGGGAATTCCGGACCGTATTTCAGGGTCTTGAACAGCGCCTCGCTGTAGGGGTTGTCATTCGACACCCGGGGCCTGGAATGGGACCGGGTGACCTCCAGGTCCGAGAGCAGCGCGGCCACAGTCTTGGACGTCATGGACGTTCCCCGGTCTGCGTGCACGACCTGGGGGATGCCGTGGATCCCGAAGATTCCCTTCATCATTTCCACCGCCAGCACCCCGGACTCGGTGCCGTGCACGTGCGCGCCGACGATGAATCTGGAGTGGATGTCGACCATCATGTAGCAGTCGAAGTACTTGCCCTTGACCGGGCCGGCGAGTTTGGTGATGTCCCACGTGAACACCTGGCCCGGGGCCGTGGCCACCAGTTCAGGCACTGTCCGGGGCGGATGTTTGGCCAGCCGGCGGCGTTCTTTGACCTGTTTGTTTTCCTCCAGCACCCGGTAAAACGTCGATAGCGATCCCAGGTAGATTCCCTGGTCCAGCAGCTTCGTGTAGACCTGCATTGGTGCCAGGTCCACGAACTCCGGTGAGTTCAATGCCGACAGAATCCTGGCGCGCTCGGCGGCGCTGAGCTTGTTCTTCGGCACCACCGGCGCATGGTCCCGCGGCGGGGCCGGTTTGCGGTTCGCGGTCGTCCGGGAAACGCCCGTCAAGGACGCGGCCCGGCGTGAGGGGATCTTCAGTTCCAGCATCGACCGGGGGGGTGTCAAGTTTTCTGTGTAAGGGACCGGTCGGTTGTCCGGTCTGCCGGGTGGTCAGATCGGAAGTCGGTTGGGGAATTGAACGGCGAAAGCGTTCAGTGCCTGGTGCCAGCCTTGGGTGCCGGTTCCGAGTTCACCGCCGCGGGTCGTTTCGATGTTTCTGATCCCGAGGTAGACCAGCTTGATCGCGGCCTCGTCGGAAGGAAATGAGCCCCGCGTTTTGGTGATCTTCCGCAGCTGGTAGTTGATCGATTCGATCTGGTTCGTGGTGTAGATGACTTTGCGGATCTCCGGGGTGAAGGCCAGGAACGGGGTGAAGTCTTCCCAGGCGTTCCGCCAGGCCAGCACCGCCCCGGGAGCCGTGGCCTGCCAGGTTTCCGCGAAGGCCTCCATTGCCAGTTCGGCCGCCTGCACGGTCGGTGCGGTGTAGATCGGGCGCATGTCCCGGGCCATGGCTTTGCGGGCGCCGTAGGAGGCGTATTTCATGGCCGAGCGCAGCAGGTGCACGACGCAGGTCTGCACGACGGTCTGGGGGTAGATGCTGTTCACCGCTGCCGGCAGCCCGGTGAGCCCGTCACAGCACAGGATCAGGATGTCGGCGGCTCCGCGGTTGCGGATTTCGGTGAGCACGTTGGCCCAGAACTTCGCCCCTTCGCTGGTGCCCAGCCACAGGCCCAGGACCTGCTTGCGGCCCTCCACGTCAACGCCCACGGCCACGTGGCAGGCCTTGTTCACCACCACGCCGCCGTCCCGGATTTTCAGCCAGATCGCGTCGATGTAGACGATCGGATACACGGACTCCAGCGGCCGGTTCTGCCACTGGGCGACCTCATCGGCAATCACGTCCGTCACCCTCGAAATCGTCGCGGCGGAGACCTTGGTCCCGTAGATTTCATCGAGGTGGGAACCGATATCCCGGGTGCTCATCCCGCGGGCGTAGAGTGACAGGATCATGTCCTCGACCTTGCCCAACCGGCGGGCCCGCTTGGGCACGATGACCGGTTCGAAGGAGCTGTTCCGGTCCCGTGGCACTGTGACCTGCACAGGCCCCTGGAGGGTCTGAACGCTCTTGGTTGTCTTGCCGTTGCGGGAGTTGCCCGTGCCCTGCCCTGCGGGGTTCCCGGACTCGTAGCCGAGGTGGTCGCTCATCTCCGTTTCCAGGGCCCGTTCCAGGACCGCGCGGGTCATCCGGGCAAGGAGTTCCTCAACACCGTTGCGGCCCTCTCCGAGGTCCTCCGCAGCCGTGACGAGCGCGTCGATCTGATCGGCGCTCAAAACGCCTTCAAGGGGGTTAGTGGTCATACTGATTTCGGCCAAGAGGGCCCGTCCTTTCAGGGGTGAAACCGCAGGTCACACCCTAGTTAGAGACCGGACCCTTACACACTCAATGAAACACCCTCTCGACCGGTAGACGGCCATCAGCGTTTCCTGGACCGGGGCTCGTCCGGCATATCCTCTGAGGCGCTCTCTAAGAACGCCTGTAGTTTTCCCATCAGTTCCAGGGCTGCCTCGGTCTTCTTCAGCCGGCTCTCGCTCACCTCCAACTGGCGGCGCAAACGCGCGTTCTCGGCCTGGTCCGCCGTCAGTTTCCCGATCGATTCCCCGGGTTCCTTCCCGGCCAGGGAACCGGCGTCACGCAGCCGCCGCCACTCGGTCATCTGCGAGGAGTACAGGCCTTCCCGGCGCAGGAACGCACCACCCTCACTGTTCTCGCACGCGCTCTCGTACGCGGCCAAAAACTCCAGCTTCTGCGCCGCCGTGAAAGACCGGCGGGAACGCGGACCACCCGCCCGGGGTCCAGAACTACTACTACTCCTACTCACAGCACTATCTTCGCGTACTGCATTCAAAACCGGACTGGACATGATGACTGGATTCCTGGTTCTCGCCCCACGCGATCAAACGGACTTGCTATGAGCCCTTGGTACCGTTCCAGCCTGACACGTAGGGGTATCGGGACACGTAAGTCTCGTAAACGGTTGTTGAGTGAAGCACATCCTAGCGAGGGCCGGGGGATCCCACAGTGTGCATTTTCTCCATCCAGGTCTTATCAAGGGATCCCTAGATGCGACGGCTCGGGCAGCGACGCGCGCGTCGAGAGTGCCTATGAAAATGTGGTCGGTCAGCGTCCAAGCAAAGCGTCTCATATTGGCATTCTCAACAGCTGGGGTTCATTACCATTGATGGGACAGGGAGAAACGATGGCGCACCTTGGCAGTGCGAGGGTGAGCTTGGCCGACCACTATGCGAACTGGAAGCCGCCAAAGCGAACGCTCGAAGTGAGTTGCTTGGCGCCCTATTTGGACCCATCCCGATCTTTGGTTGATTGCGGCTGGCCAGGTGTGTCCTACCAGCCCCGTTCTGACTGGTGAGTACCGAGCTGATTAGCGCCCCACCAAGCCCATTTGATGCTCGTTATATCTGTTGCCTTTTACTCCGATTCGAGATGCCAGCGAGTCGAGGTCGGCGATTTCATCTGCGGACAGCCCCACGGATGTTGATCGTATGTTCTCTTCCAGCCGTTCTTCCCGACGGGTGCCGGGGATGGGTACTATCCATGGCTGTTGGGCTAGGAGCCATGCCAGGGCGATTTGTCCGGGGGTGGCCTCTTTTCCTACGGCAAGTTCGGCTATGTGTTCAATTAGTGCTTGGTTTGCGGTTCGATTCTCCGCCGTGAAGCGGGGGATCGTGCCTCTGACGTCTCCGTCTGCGAAGCGAGTCTCGGCGCTCACAGTGCCAGTGAGGAACCCCTTGCCAAGCGGGCTGAATGGGACAAATCCGATTCCAAGCTCTGCGAGAGTAGGCAGCACCTGTGCTTCGGGGTCTCTTGTCCAAAGGGAGTATTCACTTTGGACAGCTGTGACTGGGTATACGCTGTGTGCGGCTCGGATGGTTGCCGCGGAGGCCTCGGACATGCCGAAGTGGCGCACTTTTCCGGCTTTTACGAGTTCGGCAACGGTCCCGGCAACGTCTTCGATGGGAACGCTTGGGTCGACACGGTGCTGGTAGAAGAGGTCGAGTGTTTCGACTCCCAGTCGTCGGAGAGATTCATCAGCAACTTGCCTGATGCGGCTGGGGGAGCTGTCAAGTCCCACCGTCTTCCCATTCTCGATCCGCCAACCAAACTTTGTGGCTAGTACCAGGTCCTCCCTGATCGGGGCGAGAGCTTCGCCTACGAGTTCCTCGTTGACATATGGGCCGTACACCTCAGCTGTGTCGAAGAAGGTGATGCCGCTTTCCGCCGCGCTACGCAGAACACGGATCATGGCGTTTCGGTCTCCGGGGTTTGGTCCGTAACCTTGAGACATTCCCATGCAGCCCAATCCAATGGCAGAAACTTTTAGTCCCTGTCCAAGTATTCGCGTGTGCATACTTTCTCCTTTTGGTTAAACCTCAGCGAACGTTTCTGTTTGGTCGACGGTCACCTGCAAATCCTTTGACCATGCACTGCGCGTTTCCGTCCGGGTTAGAACGGCACTATTTGGAAATCGTTGCCGTCCATATGGACAAAGATCCGGGGATCCACGCCGTCGGCTTCTAGCCAGAAGCCGGAAGAATCATGCATGACGGCCTCGATCCTTCCTCGACGAAGGACTCGTTCTGATCGTCTGAGTTCCACTCGTTCCCCGAGCGTGGGTTCCCATGTCCATGGCCAGTCTGGCCGTTCCGTGTGAACGAAAGGCGATATCGGCCTTCCATGTTCAGATATGGCGCTCGTGTGGGTTTCACGGGTCGGTGGCAGTCTAAGAGTCATGGCCTTACTTCCTTGTAGTACCTCGATCGTTGAATTGGGTTATCGGTTCACGGGAAAATCAGGGTGGGTGGCTGTTCCAGTTGCGCCAGATGTAGGGCAGTCATGCCGCGACCATTAGTGCTCCGCGATGAAGACGCCCTTTCCTGACGTTTGCTTTTCGAACAGTTCGTACGCTTCCTCGGCCCGGTCGAGACTCCAGCGTTCCGTGAAAAGGGCATCGACGTCGACACCGCGGTCGACGACGAACCGTGCGCAGTCCTGCATCGCGGGAATCGACATGGTCCAGGACGTCATGGCCGTGATCTGGCGGTACAGCAGGTCCTGTACGTCGAAGTTGACGGTGGATCCAACCCCGACCCAGCAGGCTGAACCCCAAAGGTCGAGGACGTCGAGCACGCCCCTTGCCGCGCTTGAGGCCCCCGACGTTTCAAGGCTCTTGGAGACGCCGCGACCGCCGTTGAGATCCCTGACGGCGTCCCCTACGGAGTCGACCGTAGTTGGGTCAAGCGTGGCGGTAGCACCAAACTCAAGAGACCTCTCCAAACGCGAGGGTGAGATGTCAAGGGCGATCACCCGTGCTCCCATGGCTGTGGCCAGTTGTGTTGCGGCGAGTCCGACGGGACCCTGTCCGAAGATGGCGATAGTGTCATTGCCACGCAGCTGTAGCCTGTTAAGGGCGCCCCAGGCTGTACCCGTGCCGCAGCTGATGGATGCTGCTGCCAGGAACGTGAGACCTTCGGGTGCCGTGGTCACTGTGCTCAGGGGCACTGTCATGAAATCTGCGTGGGCTCCTGGCGCTGTTGCCCCCATGGCTCGTGCCCCGTTGCGGCACATTTGTGTCCAACCCGTTCTGCATTGATCACACATGCGGCAGCCAAGGTAGTGGTGGATCATGACTGCGCGGCCGAGCCATTCCGTCGATACCTGCGAACCCGTCGCAACGACGATCCCGGCCGGTTCATGTCCTCCAATCATGGGGGAGGACACCTGTGATCCACGATAGGTGTGAAGATCAGACCCACACATCCCGGAAGCCTTCACTTCGATAACTACTTCATCAGCAGCTGGAGTTGGATCATCGAATGTTGCTAGTTCCAGCTGGCGTTCGCCGTGGAAGAGGAGCCCTCGCACGTCATTTCTCCTAGTTAGTTGGTGCAGTTGCGCCGGTCGTAGGTTCGGTAGCCACTTTGGTGTTGTGGAGCAGGAAGTTACTGATGCCAGTCCAACTCTGTTGCCTGTTCAGGTGCAGATTGAACGAGTGCCCCATTCCCGGAATCGGATCCACGGCGGTGGCCGCCGCCGAGCGATAGATTGATCGCTCCTCTTCTGCAAACTCTGCGGGCAGGATCGGGTCGTACTCACCAAGTTGAATAAAGACAGGGCAGCTAACCTCGGCGAACCCAGCATCAGGGTCATCCTGCAAGGAGATGCAGTCAGACCATAAACGGCTAGGAATCGATGTTCTGAGCACCTCGTTGTCGTAGGCGATCACAGCCGGGTCAGTGCTGGGCTCGTGATAAAACTTCAGCCGACCCGGTTGTGGAACCAAGGCATACGGTTCGCTGAGAAGAGCCTCACGCGCTCCAGGCGCCCAAGCAGACCTCGGACGCCCCGCGTAGAAGCCTGTGGCCGTGATGATGAGGGAATCCGC
The DNA here is from genome assembly GCF_055388015.1 of Arthrobacter sp. TmtSoilC51. NCBI lineage: Bacteria > Bacillati > Actinomycetota > Actinomycetes > Micrococcales > Micrococcaceae > Arthrobacter > Arthrobacter sp. TmtSoilC51. Next base: position 59,070 of record NZ_AP035878.1, on the reverse strand, counting down.
TGCCGGCCAACGCGACTCGGTGTAGACAGATATCGAGGCACCCATGGAGTGGCCTACCAGCGCCACGTGCTCAAATGTGTGGCCCGGGATCGTTTCAGGTTTCTTCAATGAGGCGACAAGATTGCCGAGCGCATTTCCCACTGACTGGAGAGACACTGAATGTCCGTCAGGGCGGTCACTGTCGCCGACACCCGGGAGGTCAAGGGCCAAGACATCGAAACCCTCGGCGGTCATGTAGCTGGCGTATGAGTAGTCCTGGCCGTTGATCGTGGCGGCGTTCCAATACCGGTGATCGTATGAGTTGCCGTGGACGAGGACCTGGAGTACGCCTCGACGGCGGGACTTGGGTGCTGGGAAGAAATGCCCGGCGAACAGGTTCTCGCTGCTATTCGGGATGTCGATACCAAATTTGAGTGTCATTAATGCGTTCAGGGCCATGGGATTGGTTCCTTCGGGCAGGGGAGCGGGTTGGCCGACGAATATGGCTGGAGCGATGAGGCTAGGCGTCTTGGCCGGGCGATGTGGCTTGGCGCTTTGCGAGCTCTTCGGGATCGACAGCGATGCTTACGCCAGCCCTTTCAAGCTGTAATTGCAGGTAGATCCGGCAGTCCTTTTCACCGAGGCCTTTGCCCAAGGCCTCGGTCATTTCTGCAAGGGTCAGGTTCGCCAGCCGCATAGGAACCCCCAGTTCACGGCCGAGTTGCGTGGCGAGATTTACGTCTTTGTGGGCCAGGTTGAGGGCAAAGGCGGGAGGATCAAAGCGGGCGGGCAGGAATTGCCCCGTAAGCATGTTCAGTGCGGACCCCTTGCCGATAACGCCTAGTCGAAGGGCATCCCAGAGCTCCAAGGGATCGACTCCTGCCTTAACTGCGACGGAGAAGGTTTCGGCCATGGCAGTGAGAAAAATCTGGCCGGTCAGGTTGTTGACGAGCTTGACGATGGTTCCGGAACCGATCGGGCCGACGTGGCGCGGCTTGTCGCCCATGGCCTTCAGAACCTCTACATATCGGTCGAAGATCTCTCGATCACCGCCAACCCAGAATGCCATGTCACCTGACTGAGCGCCGGCCGGGCCACCGCTCACCGGCGCATCGAGCATGTAGGCGTTTTTCTTGCCGAAGGCGTCATGAATGCGTAGAGCCAATTCCCGGGAACTTGTCGAGAGCTCAAACAGGACCTGGCCTTCGGTGATGTTCTCCAGGATGCCTCCTTCACCGAGGACAACGGCCTCAACCTGAGGAGGTCCGGGAAGCGACGTGAACACGAGGTCGACGGACTTTGTGAGGTCACCGACGCTGGAGGCAGCCGAGGCACCTGCAGAAACCAATGCAGACATTGCCTCTTCCGACAGGTCAAAAACCGTTACTTCATGGCCTGCCTTGACCAAGTTCAGAGCCATGCCTCGGCCCATGTGCCCTAATCCGATGTATCCGACTTTCATGCTGATGCTCTCTCTGCTTTCGTTTCGGTTGATGGGTCGCGCAGCCCTCTATAAGACTCCAACGTCCATGGGAAGTATGGAAGGGGATCAAAGAGTTCTCATATACGTATGACTGGAAGCTGACAACCTAGCCAAGTACGTATTTATGAATGCTTGTACGTTATTATAGAAGAGCGGTAAGCGTCAATCGAGGGGCTGAGGGTTTAGTTGGGCCGAAATCTCGCACCTCCCACCGCAAACCAACCCACCTCGGCCCAAGCCGCTTCCAAACACCCTTGACCCTGCAACTCCGTTCGGGTTACGGTACGAGCGTACAGAATGACGTTCCATTTGGATCGGAGTCCGCCCTAACGGACTAGCATTTCGGATCGGACTCGAAGGAGAGACCAACGGTGTTCTTTTCACCTTTTCGAGGAACGAAGCGTCGTTCCCGAGCCGCGGCCATGGCTGGCATCATCGGGCTGACGGCGCTCGGTCTGACAGCGTGTGGAGGTTCCAGCCCGGCGACTGAAGTGTCAGCCGGCCCGCCCAGTACTGCCGATAGCTCCGCCTGGGACAAAGTCGTTGAAGCGGCAAACCAGGAAGGTTCAGTCAATCTCTATCTTTCGCTCGGTGGCGCAGATAAAGTCATCGCCGATTTCGAGAAGGCATACCCCAAGATCAAGGTGAAGCAGACCTTTGCCGCCACGGCCGACCTCATCCAGAAGTTGGACCAGGAAATGGACGCCGAGGCCAAGGGCGCCGATCTGGTGATGCATGCTTCTCCTGGGTGGTTCTCGGACCGCTACGCAGCAGAGAAATTCGCCTCACTGAGTGTCAGCCCGGATCGTTCCGCGGAAGGTTGGCAGGACCGGCTCGAGGGTAAGAGCTACGCGACGATTTTCGGTTTCCCCTACACAATTTCCAGCAAAACCGGACAACAGGTCTTCACGGACACCCAGTCCCTGCTGAACGCCAACCCGAAAGTCAAAATCGGGCTAAATGACCCGCACGTGTCCGTTGCGGCGGCTTTCTATTACGACACCCTTCGGGAAACCTTCGGCGACAAGATCCTGGATCAACTGGCCGCGACCAACCACACAGTGTCAGCTGGCAACACGGCTTTGGCTCAGGCCCTGGCTGCCGGTTCCTTCGACTACGCGGTTCCTGGCCAGTCCAGTACCACAGCACCCCTCATTGCCAAGGGTGCACAGATCGTAGAAACGGTTCCCACCAAAGCCGTTACGGGCGCTTACTACAACGTCGCTGCGATAAAGACCGCACCGCACCCGAACGCGGCACAGGTGCTGGCTAATTGGTTGATGGGCAAGGACGGGGCCACGTCCTTTGTGAAGAACATTTCCCCGGCAACAGTGCCCTTGAAGGTCGATGGAGCCATCCCGTGGGGCGAGGTCAAAACCTATGACCCGAAGGAATGGACCACGGACAAGTGGAATGCATGGATCGCCAAGTACTGGACTCCCCGATTCGGCGGATAACAGGCTGACGGTATAGAGCACCGCTGGTTGTCGGTCACCCCCACAACCAGCGGTGCTCTCCCGAGAGGGAACCCGGCAACGCCCGAGACGCAATAAAAGCTTCTGGCGCTCAAGCAACTAAAACGACAAAGAACGCCGAGCTTCAGAAGGCGTCGTCGAGCGGACCGGTTGTCACACCCGTCCGGCGGCGGAAGAAGGAGAGATCGCTCATGACGAGTCCGACAATGGAGTCGAAGCAACAAGACAAAGAGGCTGAGAGTGCTAGTCGCCGCAGCCGCCCAACGCCGCCGCGACGGAGCCAGCCAGCGAAGCTGCGGACCCCGGCAACCTGGTACACCCTCGCCGCAGCGCTGGCGTTTCTGATTATCTGGCCGGTGGGCCTGTTCTTCTCGCGGATTTTCGACAACGGCGGTTCCGCCTTTGGACGGCTTTTCGCAATTCCCAATATTGGTTCAACTCTGCTGACAACGGTTCTGCTGGCAGGCGGGTCGACCATCATCGGCGCCGTCTTGGCGGTGGCGCTTTCAGCGGCAGCTCTGCGGGTTCCTGCCGGGATGAAGTCATTCGCTGCCCTCATGCCGCAGATACCGCTCGTGATTCCCCCCGTCGCGTTTGTATACGGTTGGATCTTCATCAGTGATCCCACGGTGGGGTACGCAAACACCTTGCTGAGAGGGCTGCCCTTCCTAGACGGTCTTAAAGACGGCCCCATCGACATCTACACCATCCCCGGGATCATCCTCTTCACAGGTATCGAAGTTACCGGCATGATCTTCGCGTTCGTCTACCCACGGTTGTTGGAGATCAACGGCTCCGTGGAGGCCGCAGCCCGAATTGCCGGCGCATCAACCCTGCGCAGTTTCATGACGATCTCCTTCCCTTTGCTGCGGCCGGGCTTGATTGCCGGCGTCGTGGTCGCTTTCCTGACTGGAATTGGGCAGTTCACCGCACCCCTCTTCCTGGGGACCAGAGAAAACATCAAGGTCATCTCCACGGAAATCTTCCGGCTGCGCGAAGACTTCCCGGTCGACTACCCCCTCACCGCAGCGCTCGGCCTGCCCCTGCTCATTTTCGGTGTCACCGCCATTTTGGTCCAACGCCGCGTCGTGGGCGACCAGCGCCGTTACATCACATCGAGCACCGGACGTGGCATCACGCGAAAGCCCTCGATGGGAGCGGCTGCGTTCGTCATCGGCTACGCCGTCTTTGTCGTCGGTCTTCCCCTCGTCGCCATCGTGCTCGTGGCGTTCTCCCCGTTTTGGGACGGCAACCTCGCCAACATCACATTCACCCTTCAGAACTTCGTCACCGTATTCGAGGACCCTGACGTTGGACAATCAATCTCCAACAGCCTCATAGCTTCGTCTCTGGCAGTAGCCGTTGTGGTTCCGCTTGGCTTCATAACGGCATTGGCCTTGAGCGGTGTCATCAAAGCTCCACGTCCCGTCGTGAAGACCCTGGACTTCATCTTCATTGCTCCGCTGGCCGTCCCGCGAGCACTGCTTGGCATGGTTATCGTCTTTGTCTTCATCCGCCCACCGTTCTCTCTCTACGGGTCACTGGCTCTGTTCGTGATCGGTTATGCATTCATCGCTCTGCCGTTCGCCCTTCGGTCTCAGTATTCGAGCCTGATCGGTGTGGACAAGTCATTATTTGAAGCCTCCCGGGTGAGCGGGGCAAGCCAGCTCCGCATGATCGCAACGATCACCTTGCCAATCGCCCGCCGCGGCATTGCCGCCGCCGTGGCTTTGGCCTTCGTCATGCTGACCAATGACTTCGCAGTATCTGTGATGGTGCAGGCCCCAGGCCAACAGGTCATGGGCACGCTCCTCTATCAACTGGGACAAGAGGGCGCCGCACCCGAAGTTGCCGTCATGTCTCTGATCATCACATTCGTAACCGCCGCGATTCTGACCCTGACGGTAAGAATCGGTGGCGGGAAACAAGCTTTGGAGAGTTTCTAGTGAGTACAGCAAACGTTGAAGAGAGGAATTCCACCATGGAAACCTCAAAAGCTGTGAAGCCCATCAGCACATCCCTGACCGGTGTCGGGAAGTCTTTCGCGGCTAAGGGCAGGACAGTTGATGCCATCTCGGACCTCAACCTTGAAGTCGAAGAAGGCGAATACGTAGTTATCGTCGGGCCCAGTGGGTGTGGAAAATCCACACTGATCCGCTGCATTGCCGGGCTCGAAAGTCCCACTGCGGGGACGATCAGCATCGGCGGCAAATCTGTCTACGATGCAGCAAAGTCCATCGACACCAAGGTGAACGCCCGCAACGTCGGCATGGTCTTCCAGAGCTACGCACTGTGGCCGCACATGACCGTCGAGCAGAACGTTGAGTATCCGCTGAAGATGAGGAAAATCGCCAAGGCGGAGCGGCAGGAACGTGTCGCGAAAGTCCTGGAAGCACTCGAGTGCACACAGCTGTCCAAGCGGCTCCCAGCAGAGTTGAGCGGTGGTCAGCAACAGCGTGTGGCTCTTGCCCGTGCACTGGTCTACGAACCGGCTGTGCTCCTTCTCGACGAACCTCTCAGCGCACTCGATGCGCTGCTCAGGGTCTCCCTGCGCACCGAGCTTCTCCGCCTCCATCGCGCTCTTGGCTATACGGCCATCCACATCACCCATGACCAGGAAGAAGCCTTGGAAATGGGCGACCGTGTAGTACTCATGAGGGAAGGACGAATTGAACAGGTCGGCCCTCCGGCCGAAGTCTATGCCCGTCCTGTGTCTCCGTATGCGGCAAACTTCCTGGGGGTCCGCAACAAGCTCGCGGTCACCAGGAGCGAGGGTGGGCTCCGACATGGCGGGGTCATGATCGAGGGCAGCCAGTCCCTTGCTGCTTCCGCGGCAGGCAACGACTCCTTGCAATTGTTCGTTAGATCCCGGGACACCCACGTCCGCAGGCTCTCCTCTTCGGTCCAGCCACAGCCAGGCGATATTGAGGTTGAAGGTGTCATCACCCAAGTTGCCCTCGGTGAAGGTGGCCGGCGGCAGTACGTCGTGGACATCGACGGCGCCCTTTGGTACGCCCAACACGGGGAAGACCCGGATCTCGCCGTAGGGGAGAGCGTCCGTGTACGGGCCTCGGCAGCACACGCTCTCCTGTACGAGGGCGAAAACCTGATCAACCACTAAGACACGTCAACACGAGGCACCAAGTCTGAGGAAGAAATGACACTTACGCGCACATACGACTCGCTCTTCATCGACGGACAGTGGATGAAGCCGTCCAGCTCGGAGACCATCCAGGTGGTCTCACCGGCAACCGAGCAAGTCATCGGTACCGTCCCTACCGCATCCATCCAGGATATCGACCGGGCCGTAAGCGCAGCCCGCACGGCCTTCGACAAGGGACCCTGGCCGACCATGGCCCCGCAAGAGCGTTCGGAAATCCTCCGGCGGGTTCGGGACAAAATTGCAGAGCGCCGTGATGACTTTGCGGACTTGATTACCGAAGAGATGGGCAGCCCCATCACCCAGTCCAGGACCATCCAGGTCGGAGCGCCGCTGGCGTTGCTTGACTCCTACCTCGAACTCGTTGAGACCTTCCCGTTCCGTGACATCCGAACTGCCCAGTCGGGCAGCGCGCTCGTGACACGAGAACCGCTCGGTGTCGTCGCTGCTGTGGTGCCCTGGAATGTTCCCCTGACCGTGGCCATCCAGAAGGTTGCACCATCCTTGCTGACCGGCTGCGCCGTCGTGCTGAAGCCTGCTTCGGAGACCCCCCTGACGACGTTGGCCTTGGCGAGGCTCTTTGAGGAAGCCGGCCTGCCGCCTGGAGTCCTGAACGTTCTACCGGCCAGCCGCGAAGTCAGTGAATACTTGGTGAGCCATCCCGGCGTGGACAAACTGACATTTACTGGTTCGACGGCCGTAGGCCGGCGTTTGGCATCAATCTGCGGGCAGAATCTGACGCGCGTGACCCTGGAGCTCGGTGGCAAGTCCGCCGCTATCGTCCTTGACGATGCCGATCTGGATGCCACCATCGAATCCCTGCGCCTGGCCTCGCTGCGAAACAGCGGCCAGATCTGCAGTCTCAAGACGCGCCTGCTGGTCTCAAACCGGCGCCACGATGAGTTTATTGACCGCCTCCGTGCGCTCGTTGAGTCCATGCCGGTCGGAGATCCGCGGGACGCGGCGACACAAATTGGCCCCATGGCAACGGCACGGCAACGCGATGTCGTCCAGAATTACATTGACGCCGGTAAGAACGCCGGCGCAAAGGTGGCCATCGGCGGCGGACGAACTTCCCAGGACCGCGGGTACTTCGTCGAACCCACCGTCTTCACTGATACCGACCCTGATATGAGTATCGTTCTGGAGGAAATCTTCGGTCCCGTACTGACAGTGTCCCGTTATGAAGACGAGGACATGGCCGTTCAATTGGCGAACCACTCTCCGTATGGTCTCAACGGTGCCGTCTTCACGAGTGATCTTGAGCGTGGCCTCGCAGTTGCCTCCCGGATCCGTACCGGAACAGTGGAAATCAACGGCAATTCGGCGGGCTTCCATGCGCCTGTTGGTGGTTTCAAGGACAGCGGCATTGGGCGTGAAGCCGGGTACGAGGGTCTCGATGCTTACACCGAACCGAAGTCGTACGGCCTGCCGCACGACTTCGTCCTTGGACTCGAAACTGCCGGTAAATCCCGTGTCGGCAGCGCCTGATCGAACGTCCCGTTCCCTGCTCGGAGTGGCGCCCCGAGCCACGGCTACAGAAGGAGGCCCACCATGGGCACAGATCGCTACGAAGAAGGCCTGAAGATCCGGCGGGAGGTTAATGGAGACGAGGTCGTCGACCGGATCCTGAACGATACAGACGAGTTCTCACGGCCTATCCAGGATCTGGTCACGGAATACTGCTGGGGAGAAATCTGGGGTCGTCCAGGACTAGACCGCCGCAGTCGCAGCATTCTTAACATCGGCATGCTGGCTGCCATGAACCGTCCCGACGCCTTGGCTGGACACATCCGCTCCGGATTAGTCAATGGACTAACGCCCGAGGAGGTCCAGGAATGTCTCCTGCAGGTGGCCGTCTACGCGGGCATGCCCGCTGGGCTTGCAGCCTTTAAAGTCGCCCGCGAAGTCATAGCGGAGACGGCCTAACAGCCCTGCCTTACAGGGAAACCCCTGGGCCGTTGCGGCCACACCGCGACGGCCCAGGGGTTTGCCCAGAACAGCTTTTCCTGTTGCCTCCTGGAAAAACGGTGGCAGCCAACGATGCATAGAACCCGGGGGTTAAACATGCGTCACACCTACCCAGGCCGTCAATGAGATCGAAATCCGGCACTCCACGGAACACACTCCAGCTCATCCTTCATCCTGAATTTGGCTCCGCCCTGGCCGGCAAAGTCATTCTCGTCACCGGTTTCTGGGCGCAGACAATGCTGCTCGTGGTCCTGACTTTCGAGCAAACACATTCAGCTGCCTGGGTCGGCGCCATTACCGCAGCCCAACTGCTGCCCCAGCTCTGCCTGGCCCTGGTCAGCGGTGGAATGGCAGACAAACGCGGTCCCCAGATCCCGATTGTCGTCGGCGGCATCTGCACCGGCCTCGGATGCATCGGCCTGGCAATTTGGCTTGCCGTCCCGGACACCGTACGGGCAGTTCCAATCCAAATGCCACTTCTGGTCGCTTCGGCCATCTGTGGGGTGGGAATTGCCCTCGCTTCAGCGGCCATGCAAGCTGTCCCGCCACGGCTTTCGGAACCAGACGAACGCAATGCGGCGCTCTCACTGAACTTTCTCCCCACGGCCCTGGCCCGAACGGTCGGGCCGATCGCCGGCACGGCGTTGGCGGTCATCTTCGGTTCAATCGCGACCCTCGGGATTGTGGGCGCCGCCTGCATCGGCGCCTCATTCATCTTTGTCTTCATCCGCCGTCTTGGAACGCCGAGTGATACCCAGGCGCCGGTCCAACGACTTCGTGATGTCCTCGGCTACCTTCGGACAGACTGGACTCTCATTGCAGTGCTGGCTGCCGTCGCGGCGATCGGTGCGGGTTCAGAGGCGGCAATCACCCTCGCGCCGTCCATCGGAAACCTCTTGGGCATAGGAGCATCGGGGGCCGGCTGGGTGACGGCGGCCTTCGGCATCGGAGGCCTCCTGGGGGTCGTCGGCTTCAAACTGGCTTGCCTCAAATGCAAAACCGAAACAGTCGGCTGCCTATCCATGGCTCTCTTGAGCGCTTCGATTGCCATTCTGGCCATAGCTCCGCCGTTGGCGTGGGCTACAGCTCTGCTCGTGATCGCCGGGGCAAGCATGGTCATGGGCATCACCGCCTTCAGCATCCTCGCCCAGCAGCGATCACCCGTTGCCTTTCTTGGGAGGGTCATGGCCCTTTGGGTCATGGCGTTTACCGGTATTCGACCTCTGGCTGGCATCAGCTTGGGTTTCATCTCCGACCACGCGTCCCCCTCGACTGCTCTGCTCACATCCGGTGTCGTGACCATCCTGGCCTCGACTGCCGTATTTCTTGTGTTGTCGGCCCGCCGTAGCTCGGACGCCATGACTGAGGACTGAAATCACAGTCGATCCACACAAGGGGCCCCGCCGACCGGCGGGGCCCCTTGTGCTTGACGCAGGGACCGTAGCTGAGTATGGTTGCGTTGCTAATAACGAATGAGTGTTCAGCATTCCGAACAAAAACAATCTCCGCTCCTTCTCTTTGACCCTATGGATCAGAGGACCAGGGCGGGAAAAGCAAAACGTGATCAAAGGAGAACCGTGAGCTCATTGACGGCTGACATCGGTCAGTTCCTGGAGAATGTGAAATACGAGGACCTGCCGGTCGAGGTTCTGCCCATGGTTCGTGACGCCTTCACCGACACCGTGGCTGTCGTCATGGTTGGGCTTGACCAGCCGGTCACGGAGATCGTCCGACGGACCCTCGTAGAACCCGCCAGCGTAGCCGAGGCCCGTGCCTGCCTATCAGACCGGCTGGTCTCTGCACCGAACGCAGCCCTTCTGGCTGGGGCCATCGCGCATTCCCTCGACTACGACGACCAGTCAATGTCCGGACATCCCAGCGCGGTGCTCGTTCCGGCCATCCTGGCCGAAGCGGAGGTGCTTGGGTCCACGGGCAAGGACATGGTGACCGCTTACGTCGCGGGCTACGAGGTTTGGTGCGAGCTGTGGCGGCGCGACCGCAACTACCACGCCAAGGGGTGGCACCCCACGTCGGTGTTCGGCAGTATGGCCGTCGCTGCTGCCGGCGCCGTGCTGCATCGACTCCCCGCCGAGCGGGCAGCCGCTGCCGTGGCCATCGCCGGCAGCCATGCAGGCGGACTGTTTTCCAACTTCGGATCCATGATGAAGGGCTACCACGCCGGCATGGCGGCACGCTTCGGTCTTGAAGCTGCCCGCCTGGCGGCTGCGGGAATGAGCGCCGGCGTGGATGCCATCGAGAACAAGCAGGGCTTCCTGATGGCGTTCTCCACAGACCGGACCCCGGACCTGACCTCGGAATCGAAACTCGGGAAAGAGTGGTACCTGCCCAAGCACAAGTTGCAGTTCAAACTGCACCCCACCTGCTACTTCCTGCACAGGTCTTTCAACGGAACCGTCAAGATGCTGGCCGGCCGCGAGGTCAACCCGGAAGATGTCGAATCCGTGGAAGTCCGCATGGGTCGCAGCCAGGTGACCGTACTGGTTTACGAACAGCCGCAGAACCGGTGGGAAGCGGAATTCAGTGGTCAGCACGGAATCGCCGCCGCAGTTATTCTCGGGAAAATGGGCGTTCCCGAACTCGCCGACGAAGTCGTCCAACGCCCGGACTTCCAGGCCTTCTACCCGAAGGTGAAACTGATCCCCATCGACGATGTCGACGAACGGGATCCCGTCTTCTCATCGTACGAGTCGGTGAAACTGACACTTCGCAGTGGTGAAGTCATCGACAGCGGCCCCATTCTCAGTGTGCCAGGCCAGGCAGACCAGCCCCTCACCACAGAAGAAATGTGGGGCAAATTCCGTGAGTGCACCGCTTTGACCCACTCCGAGAACGAGGCCCGTGAACTCTTCGACACCCTCCAGCGCATCGATTCGCTGTCGTCGGTAAACGAGCTTCCAACCCGCGTAGGGCTCTTTGAGAGCAACTTCGCCAGCAATGTCCACTAACGGATCCATCCGGGATCCATTCACAATCTGATTGAGGAAAGTCATGGGACAAATAACTGTCGCACAGGCCATCGCCCGACTGCTGGAGCAGATGGGCACCGAAGTCGTCTTTGGTCTTAACGGTCATGGCAACTGGGCGCTACTTGACGCCTTCGTTCACGAGTCCAACATCCGCAGTGTCGCTGTCCGAAGCGAGGACCACGCCGTGGAACTTGCGGACGGATACTGGCGTCGCAAGCGCTCGGCGCCCCTTCCCATCGTCACCACCAGCGTGGGACCGGGCAACATGAACACCGTCCCGCCGATCGCCTCCGCCTACTACGAGTCCATCGGCATGCTGATCCTGGCCGGTGTCGGCGCTACCCACTGGTTTGACCGCGGTGGCATTGAAGAGTTCTACCGCGACAGCCCCGAGGACTGGGCCGGCGTCATGCGGCCGATCGCCAAGAAGTCACTGATGGCAACCCGCCCGGACACCGTGATCGACATGTTCCTTCGCGCCTACCAGACGGCCCACTCTGGTCGCCCGGGCCCCGTTGTCATGGCAATCCCTTTCGACATCCAGAACACACTCATCTCTGATGAACTTCCGGATCCCCGCCCGTACATGGTCAGCCACCGTCCTTCAGCGGACCCCCAGGGCATCGCCAAAGCCGTGGAACTGTTGAAGACGGCAAAGCGTCCCGCCCTGGTCGTTGGAAGCGGGATTGCCAATTCCGGTGCGTACGACGCCCTTCTGGAGTTGGTCGAAACCACCGGCATCCCCGTGTTTCCAACGCCAACCGGGAAAGCAGCCATCCCTGAAGACCACAGGCTGTCCATGGGTTGCATCGGCCGGGCCGGGACGGGGCACGGCAATTTCGGGGCCAAGAACAGCGATGTCGTCGTTGCTGTCGGCACGCACTTCACCGACATTGATACTGGTGGATGGACGCTGTTCGACATTCCCACGAACACGAAGTTGATCCACATCGACATCGACACGGCAGAGCTTGGCCGGGCCTACCCCACCGAAGTGTCCATGACCTCCGACGCACGTCTGGGCCTCGAAGCGCTGACCATCGCCGCCCGTGAAGCCGGCATCGTAGAGCAGACAGAATGGACCTCGCTGCTGGACTCAAAGCGCAACGAGTGGTTGTCCGAAACTGAGGGAATGCGGACCTCCGGCATCGCACCGCTGCACTACGCAAGGGTCACCTGGGACACCGCAGCGGTTGTGGCCGAACAGTGCCCGGATGCATCCATCCACTTCGACACCGGGAATTTGCTCAGCTTCGGGCCGTCCTTCATGCCCGCGTCCTCGCGGCACGTCGCCCACTCCGGCTTCATGCACCGGATGGGCTGGAGCGCAGCCTCTGCCCTCGGTGCCAGCATTGCCAGCGACAATGGCCCGGCCATTGCCCTTCTTGGCGACGGCGCGTTCCTGATGCGGGCTACGGTCGTTCCGACCGCTGTGGAACTCAACCTTCCCATCGTCTGGGTCGTCATGGACAACCGGTCCTTCCAGATCGAGCGCGAAACCATGATCAAGGTTTACGGCCGTGAGTCCATGTGCGACTACCGCAAGGAAGGCGAAGAGGGCCTTTGGGGTCCAGACTACGCCGCAATGGCGGAAGCCATGGGTGCCAACGCCATCCGCGTTACCCAGGCGGACGAATACAAGCCCGCTCTGGAGAAGGCGATCGCTTCGGGCCAGCCGACCCTGATCACAGTCGACACCGAACTTGAGACACCCCAGTACCGGGCCATCTGGTACCCCTACCCGGCCAACTTCGACGAGACCTGGAAGCCGGGCCCGGTCGAAGCCCCCACGACAGGAGAGTAAAGTGCCCGAACTGCGCCTCACAGATCCAACCCTTCTCCGCACCGCGTGCCGCGTTGGCGGGGAATGGATCGCAGCCGATTCCGGTGAGTCGATCCCGGTCCGTAATCCCGCAACGGGCGATGAGGTCGGAACAGTACCGTTCTTCCGGACGGCCGAGACCCGACGTGCGATTGAATCCGCCGAGAAGGCCCTGCTGTCGTGGCGGGGACTCCTCGCCAAGGAACGTGGACGCCTTCTGCGTCAGTGGTTCGACCTCGTCATTGAAAACCGCGAGGACTTGGCCCGGATATTGACCGCCGAGCAGGGGAAGCCACATAAAGAGGCCCTCTCCGAGATCGTCAACGGGGCGCAGTTCATCGAATGGTTCGCCGAGGAAGCCCGCCGGGTTTACGGCGAGACGATCCCAGCGCCAGCGCAGGACCGCCGTGTCGTCGTGATCAAACAACCCATCGGGGTCTGCGCCGCAATCACACCGTGGAACTTCCCGAACACGATTGTGACGCGGAAAGTAGCAGCCGCACTCGCGGCCGGATGCACGATGATCGTGCGTCCGGCCAGCGAGACCCCTTTCTCGGCCCTTGCCCTGGCAGAACTTGCCACGCGCGCTGGGATCCCTGACGGGGTCTTCAATGTCATCACGGGCCATGCGAGGGAGATGGGCCTTGAGCTGACCACCAACCCTGTCATTCGGAAACTGTCCTTCACCGGTTCAACCGAGGTTGGACGCATCCTGATGGGCCAGAGCGCAGGCACGATCAAGAAGCTGGCTCTGGAACTCGGCGGCAACGCTCCGTTCATCGTCTTCGATGACGCAGACATTGATCAGGCGGTCGAAGGAGCTCTGGCCTCGAAGTTCCGCAACAGCGGACAGGCTTGTGTCGGTGCCAACCGTTTTTACGTTCAGGACGCCGTCTACGACGAGTTCTCCGCTCGATTGGCAGAGCGCGTCAGCCAAATGGTTGTCGGCGACGGCACCGACCCCGACGTGAACATGGGCCCCCTGATCGACACCGAGGCTGTTGAAAAGGTTGAGTCACATATTGCGGACGCAGTCGGGAAGGGTGCCCGCGTGATCGCAGGCGGCAAGCGCCATGCTTTGGGCAGGTCCTTCTTCGAACCGACCGTCATGGTGGATGTCAGCCCCGACGCCCGGGTATCCCGCGAAGAAACGTTCGGCCCACTGGCATCGATTTTCCGGTTCAGCGAGGAATCAGATGCCTTGAACGCCGCGAACGACACTGAGCTGGGCCTGGCCGCTTACGTCTACACCAGGGACATCGGACGCATCTGGCGAATGGGCGAAGGGATTGAAACCGGCATGGTCGGATTCAATGTCGGCCTCATGGCCAACGAAGCGGTCCCCTTCGGAGGGATCAAGGAATCCGGGATGGGACGCGAAGGGTCACACTACGGCCTCGAGGACTACCTGGAAGTCAAATACCTCTGCATGGGCGGAATCTGAACCGCTACCGATAAGGAGACGAGACATGCGCGAAGCAGTAATTGTCGAAGCAGTCCGAACGCCAATTGGGCGGCGGAAAGGCGCGCTGGCCAACGTACACCCCGTGGACTTGTCGGCCCACGTATTGAACAGCCTCCTGGAACGTACGGGGCTCAGCCCTGAAGACGTCGACGACGTCGTGTGGGGTTGCGTCACGCAGCTCGGAGACCAGTCCGGCAATGTGGGCCGGTTCGCGCTGCTTTCTGCTGGCTGGCCGGAGTCCATTCCCGGCGTGACCATCAATCGTGCCTGCGGGTCCAGCCACCAGGCGATCGAGTTTGCGGCCATGGGTGTCATGTCCGGGCGCTACGACCTCGCGGTTGCGGGCGGCGTCGAATCCATGACCCGCGTGCCTCTCGGGGCCACGCGAGCTGTGGGCGAGCCGTACGGTCCAGGCATGAACGTGCGGTACAACAACGTTGGCTTCGAGCAAGGCCCTGGTGCCGAAATGATGGCCAAGCGTTGGGGGCTATCCAGGGAACAGCTGGATGAATACTCACTCGCCTCGCACGCCAAGGCTGCCGCTGGGGTGGACTCCGGCGCCTTTGACCGGCAGCTGGTCCCCGTCCCGGCAGCGCCGGACCTTCTCTCGGATGAGGGCATCAGGCGTAACTCCTCCATGGAGGCCCTCGCCAACCTTTCCCCTGCGTTCGGAGAAGATGGATTGGTCACTGCAGGCAACGCCTCGCAGATATCCGATGGCGCGGCCGGGGTCATCGTCACTACACCTGAGCACGCCGCCAAGCTCGGCCTCAAGCCCATCGTGCGGTTGCACAGCGGTGTTGTGGCAGGAGACGACCCCACGCTGGTTCTGTCGGCCCCGATCCCGGCAACGGCCAAGTTGTTGTCCCGCAGCGGCGTCCGCCTAGAGGACATCGGCGTGTATGAAGTAAATGAGGCCTTTGCTGCTGTGCCGTTGGCTTGGCTGGCCGAGACCGGTGCTGACCCGGCCAAGTTGAATCCGCTTGGCGGTGCCATCGCTGTAGGCCACCCGTTGGGGGCCTCGGGAGCGATCCTGATGACCCGGATGATCAACTACATGCGCGACAACGGGGTCCGGTACGGACTCCAGACCATTTGCGAGGCCGGAGGCACGGCCAACGCTTCAATCGTCGAACTCCTCGCCTAAGCCCCGATACGCGAAACAGGGGTGTGGCGCTGCCGCATCCCGAACAAACTGGAAGGACCCTTTCTTGGAACTCAAGGGAACATCAACGCTGGTGACCGGCGGTGCATCGGGGCTCGGCTTTGCCACCGCGGCGCGGTTGGTTGGCAAAGGAGCGAACGTCGTCCTGCTTGATCTGCCAGGATCTCCAGGAGAAGAAGCAGTGGAGCGGCTCGGTGACCGGGCCACATTCGTCGGTGCCGACATCCTCGATGAGGAGCAGGTCGCCGCCGCCCTGGACTCAGCCGAGCAGAACGGTCCGCTCCGGGCCGTTGTACACTGCGCCGGTCGCGGAGGGGACAGGCTGCGCATCGTCGATAGAGAAGGGAAGCCTGGCGACTTCGACAGTTTTCAGAATGTTGTCAAGGTCAATCTTTTCGGAACCTACAACATCCTGCGCCTGAGCGCAGCGCGCATGGCAGAGAATGAAGTCGTGGACGGGGACCGCGGTGCCATCGTCCTGACAGCATCGGTTGCCGCGTTTGATGGCCAGATTGGCCAGGCTTCCTACACCGCATCAAAAGCCGCGGTCCACGGTCTAACACTTGTTGCCGCCCGGGACTTGGCCAGCCGCCGGATCCGGGTCAACACGATTGCCCCGGGTACTTTCGATACCCCCATGCTGGCCCGGCTGCGCACGGACATCCGTGAAGGTCTTGCAGCAGCTGTGCCGCATCCGTCCAGGCTCGGAAACCCTGACGATTACGCCCACCTCGCCGTTTCGTTCCTTGAGAACGAATACATCAACGGCGAAACCGTCCGTCTCGATGGCTCCATCAGGATGCCTCCGCGGTAACGGGCCACCTGACAACGCTGAACACCCAAGCAACTGATAGAAGGAGAAAACGCGTGGACTTCGCACTCACCACCGAGCAGAAGGACTTCCGCGATTCGGTTCGCGCGTTCGCAGAACGCGAACTCGCATCCGGCGCAGTGGAACGTGCTCACAGCAGCGACTACCCATGGGATGTCGCCAAAAAGATGGCTGAAAACGGCCTCATCGGCATCACCGTGGACGAGGAAGACGGCGGCGGCGGCGGATCCCTGATGGACGCTGTCATCGCCATCGAACAAATCGCGGCCGTGTGCCCCCGCAGTGCCGATGTCATCCAGGCCGGCAACTTTGGCGCCCTGCGTGTCCTGGCCAACTTTGCCAGCGATGACCAGAAGCAACGCTTCCTTGCCCCGTTGCTGGACGGAACCGGTCTGATCTGCGTCGCCATGACCGAACCGGACGCCGGTTCCTCGGTCACCGAGCTGACGACGACGGCAACGCCAGACGGCGACGGTTACCGAATCAATGGAACGAAGATCTTCACTACGCATGGACTGCACGCGTCAGTCTTCCTGGTCTACGTCCGTTTCGGCCCGGGCGCCGACGGCGTCGGCTCCGTACTCATCGAACGGGACACCGAGGGACTGAACTTCGGAGCACCCGCAACCTTCATGGGTGGCGAGGACTGGAACCCCATCTTCTTCGACAACGTTTACATTCCCGCTGAGAATGTGCTTCTCGGAGCGGGCGGGTTCAAGAAGCAGATCGCCGGCTTCAACGTCGAGCGGATCGGAAACAGCGCGCGCGCACTCGCCCTGGGCCGGTACTCGTACCAGCTTGCCCGCGAGCACGCTCTTACACGCAAGCAATTCGGCCGTCCGCTGTGCGAATTCCAAGGTCTGCAATGGAAGTTTGCAGACATGAAGATCAGCCTGGATGCCGCACAGTTGCTGTTATACCGTGCAGCAGTCAACGCCGACACCGGCTTCCCCTCGGCCGAGGAAACGGCCATTGCCAAGATCATGTGCAACCGCACTGGCTTCGACGTGGCCAACGAATCGCTGCAGGTCCTTGGCGGGATGGGCTACAGCAACGAAATGCTGGTCGAATACTGTCTGCGCCGGACCCGCGGATGGATGATCGCCGGTGGCACCATCGAGATGCTGCAGAACAGGATCGCCGAAACCGTGTTCGGCCGCCGCTTCTCCCAGAGGGCCTCGTGACCAGCGCAGTCGCCGCAGAGGCGAAGGAACAGACCATGACCGAGGAGGACCGCCGGGTATTCGAGGGCTTGTTCGCCCCTCAGGTCATCGCGCTGGTCGGAGCTTCCAGTGATGAGCGGAAGCACACGTCCCGCCCGCAGCGTTCCCTGCGGAGGCACGGCTTCCAGGGAAAAATCGTCCCCATCAACCCCAAGCGGGACGAGATCTTCGGCGACAAGGCGTACCCCAGCCTGCTGGAGGTGCCCGAGACGATCGACCACGCCTTCATCATGGTTCCCGCGGCGGCGGTACCGGAGGCCATCGAACAGTGCATCCAGCGGCGGATCCCGGTCGCCACCATCTACGCCGATGGTTTCGCCGAAGCAGGACCCGAAGGACGTAAACGGCAGGAGGAACTTGTAGACCGCGCCCGGGAAGGCGGAGTACGTCTCTTGGGGCCTAACTGCAGTGGAGTCCTCAGCACCAAGCCCTCCAGCGCCTTGTCGGTCAACGCCGCCATTGAACAACTGGACATCACGCCAGGTTCTCTGGCCGTAATTTCCCAGTCCGGCAGCATGACCGGGGGACTGCTCTCCCGCGGCCTTGGTCGAGGTGTCGGTTTCTCCAAAGTGGTGTCGATCGGCAACGAGAGCGACATTACCGTCGGTGAGATCACCGACTGGCTGGTGGATGACCCGGAGACAGGGACCATCCTGCTGTTCCTAGAGACTATTCGTGACGCTCCACGCCTGGCCGCGGCCGCACGACGTGCCGTGGAAGCTGGCAAACCTGTCATTGCGTACAAGCTGGGTCGTTCCGATGTCGGGCGGAGTCTCGCCGCTTCCCACACGGGCGCGATGGCCGGGTCTGCGGAAGTCTCCGATGCCTTCTTCAACGCTCACGGCATCTTGCGGATTGACAATCTCGAGGCCATGTTCGAGCTTCCGGTGCTTTTGGGGAACCACCGGCCTTCTCAGCACCACCGCGTGGCGGTGATGTCTACTACCGGTGGGGGAGCGGCCACCGTCGTGGACCGTCTGGGCAGCATGGGCGTTGAAGTAGTCACGCCGAGCGATGCGGTTGTCGACGCATTGGCAGGCAAGGGTATTGACATACCTCGAGGGCCCCTGACCGATCTGACACACGCCGGAACACGGGCTGATGTTTATGGGGCAGTACTGGATGAACTCGTTGCTTCCGATCACTGCGACCTCGTCTTGGCGATCGCTGGCAGTTCCGCCCAGTTCCAACCGGAGATCTCCGCAGGGCCGCTCGTCCGTGCCGGCAACCACGGCAAACCGTTGGCAGCCTTCTTCGCACCGCACGCCCCAGAGGCCTTGGCCCAATTGGGGGAGAGCGACGTCGCAGGTTTCCGCACGCCTGAATCTTGCGCCGACGCAATCCGGGCCTGGAGCCAGTGGACGCTACCCTCCCCAGCCCCTGAGGTGGACGGGAAGGCTATCGCCGTGGTTGCCTCAACGCTCTCGGCGATGCAGGGCCGTCGACCGAACGAACGGGAATCCGCGGAGGTCTTCGATGCCCTGGGTATTCGTACCGCTCCAGCCGTTGTCGTACCCGATGATGCCGCTCCTGATTCAGTGGCTGACCTGGATATTGAGTACCCCGTCGTGGCCAAGATTTTGTCCGGCGACATTCCGCACAAGACCGACGCCGGAGGCGTCGTGCTGAAAATCCAGAGCGCCGAAGCCTTGGCGGAGGCCATCCGGACCATCCGCGAAAATGTCTCAACCCGCCACCCGGCAGCAAATGTTGACGGAGTGCTTGTGCAGAAAATGGAATCCGGTTTGGCCGAGGTAATACTTGGCTTCCGTCGGGACCCTGAAGTAGGCCCTGTCATCGTCCTGGGCGCCGGCGGTGTTCTGGCGGAGGTTTACAAAGACATCGCCGTCAGAGTAGCCCCCGTTGGTATCGAGGAAGCCCGCTCGATGATTGAACAGGTCAAGGGCCTGGCAGTTGTTCGAGGCTACCGAGGTCTGCCCGCTGGAGACACGGAAGCCTTGGCACAGGCCGTGGTCTCCCTTTCCCAGCTCGCCGATGACGCCGTCAGCGAGATCACCGAAGCCGAGATCAATCCGCTGCTTGTCCTTCCGGAAGGTGCCGGGGTCGTGGCTGTGGATGGCCTGGTCGTCAGCTCACCACAGAAATAGTGCCCGGATTTGACAGGACCACTCAAAGAAAGACGTGATTCATGACCATCGATAATGCCTCGACCGAGGAAGTCACGGCAGCAACGCAGAGCGACAAGGTGGCCGTCTCCTATCCGGCCGCCGGCGTAGCCCAGCTCACCATTAATCGCCCGGAGCGCCGCAACGCACTCAACATCGAGGTCAAAGAGCTGGTAGCCCAGGCGGTAGAGCAACTCATCGCTGACCCGAGCGTACAGGTCATCGTGATCACTGGTGCCGGCGGCGCGTTTGTTGCCGGCACCGATGTGGCGGAGATGCAGTCTTTGACGCCTGTCGAACACACTCTGAAGGTCACGGACCGCATGTTCACCGTGTTGAGGAATTGCCCGAAACCGCTGATTGCCGCGGTGGAGGGCTACGCCCTCGGTGGAGGTTGTGAACTGGCGCTCTCCTGCGACGTGGTGATCGCCTCGGAAAAGGCGCGCTTCGGCCAGCCGGAAATCCTTCTTGGCGTCATCCCCGGTGCCGGCGGAACACAACGCCTGCTGCGTGCAGTGGGTCGCTACCAGGCAATGCGTCTGCTTTTGACGGGCAAGTACGTATATGCCGCCGAAGCGCTGGCAATGGGACTCATTTCGGAGATCGCACCGGAAGGCAAGGCCCTGGAACAGGCGATCGAAATGGCGCAGCACGTAGCATCCATGCCTCAGCTGGCAGTTTCGACCATTAAGGAAGTCATCCGCGCCGGCGCCGACGTTCCGCTTGACACAGCACTGCTCCTGGAACGCAAGGCCTTCCAGATCCTTTTCGACTCTCACGACCAGAAGGAAGGCATGAAGGCTTTCCTCGAGAAGCGCCCGCCCGAATACCTGGGACGGTAGAGTGAAAGAAGCGGCCGCAGCTTAGCTGCGGCCGCTTCTTGTTTAATACCTTCGGGTCTATTCTGCCCGACACTGGCGGGGGCTCAACCTGAGATGGTCTTGGCGGCGGCCAGCATGTCAGCGGCGATTTCATCCATCCGCCCTTCCATCCGGGACCGAGGTCCCGCCATGGCGATGCTCATGGTCACAGGAGACTGGCCGACGAAAACGGGAACTGCCAGCCCGATGTGGTCAGCCCCGGATTGTCCGATATTGACTCCGACCAGCGTCTCCCGAGTCCGTGCTACTTCGGCTTTGACATAGTCGGCCTCCGACGGCTCCTGATGGTGGCGGCGGAGGTACCCGTCAAATCTCTTAGGGTCCATAAAGGCCAAAAAGACTTTACCCGAACTACGCGGCCAAAGAACCAGACGCCTGTTCAGCGTCGCGATAGCCCGGATCAACGTGTCCGGCTCCACACTGTCCAAGTAGACCACCGAGTCTCCGACCAGTGTCGACAGCATGGCCGTTTCGTTCCACCGGCCAGCCAGGTCCGTAAGAATATGGCGATAGGCAAACTGTGCCGACAAGGACTCGGTCGTGATGAGGCTGGAGATGGCGGGGCCAACGACGTAGGCTCCGTCAGATTCTCTTAGGTAGCCTGTAGCAACCAAGCCCTTGGTCAGAGCGTGCAGGGATGACTTCGGCGCCGCCAATGCTGTCGACAGGTCGCTGAGCCTGATACCGTTCATGCCACTGGCTACAACGAGTTCCAGGATTGTCATGACGCGGCCAACTGTGCGGTGTTCTGCCGACGCGGGTCCGCCGTTGCTGCTAGGTGGCATCGGAGCCCCTCACTCTCTGAATAGCTTAGCTTTCATATATAAGCATACGCGGTCGGATACACGAACGCCGCAACCTTGGAGGCCTATTCTTTCCGCCCTACACCCAGATGCATAACGCGAAGCGCTCTTAAATGGACTGCGGATGGCAGGGAGGGAGCTCTGCCATCCGCAGGTCTAGTATCCGGCAGCGCGTGGGCCCCGGACGGTGCAACTGCCGAAAGTTCGTCTTATTTAATTGAAGCAACTGGTGGCGGCATGTGCTCACCAAGCCCAGGGAAAGCTCGACCGTTTGTGATGCCGCGAGGGACGGTTGTTGGATCTGGCCGGCGAATCAGGCGTCGGCACTTGTTCACGCCCACTGCATGAGATCGACGGATCTTCCTTGAAGCGGGAGTCTTCGCGCTTGAGGATGAGTTCGCTGACGGCCCACCCGTCCCAGAAGAATGCCCGCTCTGGGTCGCCCTGGTCCCAGTACCAGCCCAGGGCCTCAATCATGAGGTGAATCCCATCGCAGAAGAAGAACGGCCTGGTCAAGGAACCCTGAGTCGTTCATTCTGCCGACTCCGCCGCGCGCCCGGCGACGGCGGCCTCGGCCGCTGCAAGTGCTTTATCAGGGCGGTAGCCCTCGACGTGCCGTTCGGCGGGTCCGTTGTATTCGGAAAGGGGCCTGATGAGGGCATTCGCCGATGCCTGTTCGAGGATGTGCGCCGTCCAGCCTGTGATGCGGGAGGCGATAAATACCGGCGTAAACGTCAGGGTATCGAACCCTATGAGGTTGTATGCCGGTCCTGACGGGAAATCAAGGTTGGGGTAGATGCCTTTGCGGCTAACAAATTCGGATTCGAGCTGATTATAAAGATCTGCGACGTCGGTTCGGTTGAAGTGCTCAACCAACGTGTCCAAGGCAGCTTTCATGGTAGGGACACGGGAATCGCCGCGTTTATAAACGCGGTGTCCGAAGCCCATGATCTTGCGCTTGGCAGCCAGTGCCTCATCAAGCCAGGGACCAACATTGGAGGCTTCCCCGATTTCATTGAAGATATGCAGGACGGCCTCGTTGGCACCGCCGTGCAGCGGACCTTTCAGAGCGCCGATGGCTGCTACGACGGCCGAATAGAGATCACTGAGGGTGCTGGTGACGACGCGGGCTGTGAATGTTGAGGCATTGAATGAATGCTCCGCGTACAGGATCATGGACCGGTTGAATGCGTCGACGATGACTGGATCTGATTCTTTTCCGAACGTCATCCAGAGAAAGTTGGCTGCATAGTCCAGGTCGTCACGCGGCGCAACTGGTTCCTCGCCGCGGCGGCGGCGCTGACCGTAGGCGACGATGGCCGGCAGGGCGGCGAACAGCCGGACGCTGCGGGAGAGATTTTCTTCGGGACTGCCGCTGGCATCCAGCACTGACGCTGAGCCTCGAAGGGCATCGGCGCCCAGCATGCTGACTGCCGTTCGCACCTCATCCATGGGATGAGCGTCCAGGGGCACAAGGTCGATGGCGGCCCTGACTTCCGGGGCCAGGGCGCGGTGAAGGCGCTCTTCCTTGCGGAGGGCCGAGAGTTCCTCAGGTGACGGAAGTTCGCCGTTCCAGAGAAGATAGGCCACGGCCTCAAAGGGTTGCGTGGCTGCCAGTTCTTGCACTGGATAGCCTCGGTAAAGCAGAGAGTTGGTGTCAGGGTTGACTTTGCTTACCGCGGTGTAGTCGACCGTAACTCCGGCGAGCCCCTTTTTAATGTCAGTCATGGTCACTCCTTCGTGATACTGAGTTCAAAGTGCGTGGCGCTGGGTGCCTGCGGTTAGGAAATCGTCCAGCCCGGTTCGCGGCCAAAGAGAAACTTCGCACCGAGAACGTACCCTTCCAGCCCGAGGAGACCAGCGAGCTGGAAAACCTCCAGAATCTCGCCGCGCGTTGCCCCTTCGTCCAAGGCGTTGCGGATGTGGCGGCGCAGCCCCGGTTCGTAGTTGTGTGTCACCGTGCAGTCGATGCCGATACAGACAAACTCCCGCTCCTTCGTGCTGAGCGGTCCATTGTTCCAGGACTCGGTTCCAACCGTGTCGAGTGCCTCGTAGTAGGCCGGCATCAAGCGGGCAATCGCTTCACGGTCGGTGTTCCAGAATCCGCGGGATTCGATGAATGCCCGCTTCGCTGCCTCAAACGCGGGGTCGATGTCGTCCGACGTTCCTGCGTCCTGGCCCCGCTTTGTCAGTTCCTCCTGCAGAATCGGAACGGAGAAGTAGAGTGCGTGGTTGGCAAGGGCCACGATGGTGATGAGGACATCAATGATCTCCCCAGCCGTAGCACCGGCGGCCTGGGCTCGTTTGATGTGACGCTCGACCGCTTCAACGTTGAGGCTCGTGGCCGAAGCATGCATTCCAAGCAAAACCAGTTCTTTGACCCGCGGCGTGAGGTGTGGGCTTTCCATGGGAGCCCGCCAGTACTTCGAGGCAGCATCCAGGGAGGACCAGGCGGAGTCGCGGAAGGCGTCCACATCAGCGACCTCTGCAATGACGTCAGAAAATGATGTTGTATCCAGGGTGGCCGGAGTCCGGCCGTTGTGTTCTGTCACGGGAAACCTCCCATTCTTTTTTGTTGGTCGAGATTTCGTTTCGGCTACCAGCCGATTTTCACTAGCGCTCCGCCGTCGACAGGCAGAGAGGCGCCGGTAATGAAACCGGCTTCGTCAGAAGCGAGGAACACTGCGGCGTTGGCGACATCCCAGCCTGTTCCGACATGCCCATGCAAAGGAATCAGGGCCTTTCGCTGTGCGATGATCTCTTCGCGTGACGTGCCGGTCAGCCGAGCACGGGTGTCCACAGCCATGGCCGTCTCCACGCGTCCTGGAAGGATGGCATTTGCGCGAATTCCAAACTCAGCGTTTCTCATGGCGAACTGCTGGGTAAAGGCGAGAAGGCCAGCCTTGCTCGCACGGTATGCGACGTTCGTGGAACTCGTCTCGATGGCTGACATGGACGAGACGTTGAGCACCACGCCAGACCGCTGACTACGCATGATGGGTTCGACCAGTTTGGCCGCCATAACGGCTCCCCGGAGATTGATCTCCATGACGACGTCGAAAGATTCCTCGGTGACGGTATCCAACGGTCCGTCGCCTGCGCCGACACTGACGCCTACGTTGTAGTGGAGGATGTCGATCCGTCCCCAGTTCGCCATGGCAAAGTCAATTGCCCCCTGAAGCGACTGGACGCTGCGGACATCGGCTTCGAACGGCTCCCCGGTGCCGGACTCTGCGACTTTCAGGGTTTCCTTGGCGGAATCCAAATCCCGGTCAACAGCCAGCACCGTCGCACCTTCCTGGAGAAACCGTACGGCTGTTGCACGGCCGTTGCCGATCGACTCACCAGGACTCTGCCCGGCTCCGATTACAACGGCTACTTTGTTGGCAAGTCTGCCCATGGCTTTCCTTTCGGATGGAGTTGAACAGCATTGTTCAGAACCGCTGGGACGGGCGGGGCCAAGCCCCCGCTCTCAGGGGGAGGGGCTCGCTGGCTCCAGCGACGACCAGACGGTTGCCTTGTTAGAAGTGTACATCATCAGATACGTCAGTTCGCAATGATGTACAGGTGGCGGATTTGGATACTACAGTTTGAGACATGAAAAAGACTCATCCGCTGTCCCTGGCTGCTCTCACATTGCTTCCCTGCTCGCCAATTGAACAGATCGAAGTGGCCCTGAAGGCCGGCTTTGACGGTGTCAGCCTGCGACTGCTGCCTGTGATGGATACCGACGTCGACGTGATGGCCGACTCAGTGTTGCAACGAGACATCGAACAGGCTCTGGCAGATAGCGGCCTGAAGGTGTTCGACGTAGAGGTCGTTCGCGCCACTCCCGAAACTGTCGTGAAGGATCTGCTGCCTGTGTTCGAGTTCGCCGGCTCAATCGGGGCGCAACGGCTGGCGGTCACATCAGGAACCGTTGAAGAATACGGGTCCGAGAACCAGATCACGGTTCTGCGCCGGTTGGAAGAGCTGTGTGTTGCCGGTAGTCGGTACGACGTGGGAGTGATGCTGGAATTCATCCCCTACCGTGGAATTGCATCCTTCGGCCAAGCCTTGGACGTTGTTCACGCCGTTGGTCACCCGGGCCTGGCGGTCACCGTGGACGCTCTGCATTTCTTCCGCTCCGGCGGAGCGGTTGATCAGCTAGCGCAGACCGATCCCGCACTGCTCGCCTGTGCCCAACTGTGTGATGCGCCCGCGGCCCCTCCCGCAGACCTGCCCTTTGAAGCCCGATATGGGCGGCTGTTTCCAGGCGAAGGAGGCCTTCCATTGGACGACTTCGTGGGCGCGCTCCCGCACGGGCTGCCTGTGTGCGTTGAGATCCCCGCAGCGAACCACGGCGGAATGTCGATTCTGGAACGCGCCCGGCGTGCAGCCAGCTCGGCGCAGGACGCGCTCAGCGGCGCTAAGTCAGCCAATTAGTGAAACCATGCTGTCCACGTATGATGTGCTGCTCCTGTAGAAAGGCGCAGGAGCAGCACATCGCCCCGTCCATACATCAGAAACCTTTGGTGACATCGTGTGCACTCCCTGCACAGGCACTTGCTCGTACCTGGACGCAAGCACAACACCCGGCCCGGTACCCGACACGCTTGACGCCGCGTTCTATCCGGGCGGGCCTGACGGGTCAGTTCCTTGAGACCTTCCCGAAAAGCCGCGCGATCGATGTCAGAACCAGGGGACGGGCGGCGAACCATCCTGCTGTAATGACCGCCAGCGATGCCACAAATATCCAGAAACCGAGCCAATGGACATCGTCGGAGGCGCCGTACATGTGGTTGAGGTTCCGCAGCACCCCTGTTGCCAGGACAAGAACGACATGCACGACAATGAAGATCACAAAGTAGACCATGACGGGAAAATGCACTGCCCGGGCCCACTCGAGGGGGTAGGCCTGGCTCAGTTTCTTGGCGTTCTTGGGCCACACTCCCGACATCCTGAAGCCCGACAGCGCCGCCAGCGGGGCAGCTATGAAGACCGTTAAGAAGTAAGCCATTTGCTGCAGGGAGTTGTAGTTCACCCATCCATTCTCGGTGGGCCAGTCGAGGGAAGCGTATTGGAGAGCTGCGCTGAGCGCGTTGGGGAAGACCTCCCAGCTCGTTGGGACAATCCGCATCCATTGTCCGGTTGCGAAGAGGAGAGCGACGAAAACTGCGCCGTTCACCAGCCAAAGGACGTCCAGCGATTGATGGAACCACAAAGCAATGCTTATTTTCGGGCCTCTGCCGTTTCTTGGGGTCCACATGGCCGGCGGTCGCTTCTGATACCGCACGGTCAGTCCACTGCGGATAATCATCACCATAAGAAACACATTGAAAAAATGCTGCCAGGCCAACCATGCGGGCAGTCCCACGGGGGCGGCAGCGGGGAGATGGTATTCGCCAGGGTAGGTGGCCAGGAAATCTTTCATGAAGTCCAAGGACAGGAACGATCGCAGAGCCAGTATCAGGATTCCCCCGACGCCGAGCAGTAAAGCTCCACCGCCGAGGACCAATCCTGCCATCTGAAGGCTGGAGTATGGCCCAAAGCTTCGCGGTTCGGGGGCAGGTGAGACCTCTTTGGCTTTACGATGCGTCTCAGCTGCGGTCAGAGGTGCTGGCTGCGGGGCAAGAGCCGAGGGAACGGGTTCGGGACGGACTTCGGCAGCAGAGGCGTCCGAGTGTGTTTGCGGCTTCGTGGACGATGCTACGGCGGTGGCGGACCGCGGATTGTCCGGCTTGTCGAGAGCTGCCATGCGCGTTTTCACATCAGCAGGAGCGAAGCCTTCCGACGGCCAGGGATCGCCCTGGGTGGAACGGGGAAGCCCCCGGCGCAAGGGCTCATCGCTCATGGATCCAACGGCATGCTCCTGCGGCGGCACGAAGGCCGGTTGCGGCGCAGTTACTTTCCTCTGGGGGGACGGCTCCTGGAGCCTTTTGCCGTCGGGATCGGTCACCGTGCCTGCGCTGCTGCTGGCAGGCCATCGATCACCGCCGACGGTGCGGGGAAGGCCTCGACGAACGTGGCCGCCAACCGGGACTGTCCGGGATGAACGGAGCGCCGTCTGGTGGATGTGCGCCTCTTCGCTCTCCTGAACGGGCCGCTGGCCGGGCGCCACGTGGACCTTCATCTGCTCCGCAGCTGGCTCCGGCCGCGTTGAAGGACTGCCCGTGGAGGGCCAAGGCTGGCCACCGGGCGTCCTGGGTAGGCCTCGCCGCTGAAGGGATGCCGGCATGCTATGCCTTCCGGCTTCGCAGTGACTCGATCAATTGCGGAACCACCGTAAACAGGTCTCCAACGACTCCAAAGTCGGCGACGTCGAAAATCGGGGCGTCTGCATCCTTGTTGATCGCCACGATGGTTTTAGCCGTCTGCATGCCTGCCAAGTGTTGAACTGCGCCCGAAATACCGACGGCGAGGTACAGCTGGGGGGAGACGGACACCCCTGTTTGGCCAACCTGATAGGACTGCGGGACGTAACCGGCGTCCACCACCGCCCGGGAGGCCCCGACTGCTGCCCCCAGGAGATCCGCCAGCTCTTCGATTAGGGCGAAGTCTTCCCTGGAACCGAGCCCACGGCCACCCGAGACAACTCTTCCCGCCCCGCGTAGCTCGGGGCGGGACGTATTTGAGACGGTTGCTTCAAAGGCGTTTACCGACGCGGCGCGGACCCCTGAAGACTCGACTTCCAAGCGTTCAATGATCATGGGCTTTGCCTCCGCACGTCCTTCAACCGATCCTTGACGAACAGTGATGACAAGAGGTCCAAAGGTGGCGGCGGAGTCGACGTTGTACGCACCTCCGTACACGGAATGCCGTGCGATGATGCCCTCCGCATCGCGGCCGACACTGACGGCGTCCACTGAGAGTGCTGAACCCGTCCGCGCCGCGAAACGGGCCGCAGCGTCCCGCCCATCAACAGAGTTGGACACAAGAACTGCCTGCGGACGAACAAGTTCGACGGCGGCCGCAAGAGCGTCGACAACAGGGATCGTAAGTCCGGTTGACGGTGGAGCGAGCAGGACCGTCTCCGCACCCAACAAGCTGGCTGCTTCGGCATGAGCTTCGGAGTCGGAAAGAATGAGCGCCACAGCGGACCCAATTCCCGCAGCAGCCCCCAAGAGCTCAGCGGCGGATCTGGCAAGGCCGCCGTCCGGGGCGACGTCCAGAAGTACTAAGACAGAGTCGGTGGGGAAGTTCGTCATGGTGTGAAGCCCCTTAGGCAAGCCGGTTCTGGAACAGGAATTCAGCGATCTTCGTTCCGGCATCGCCTTCGTCGAAAATCTTCTCACCCGGCCCGCGGGCCGGTTTCTCGGAAATTGCTGTCATGATCGAACGGGGCGTGGTCGTTCCCTGGGCCGCATCTACGCCAAGATCCTGCAATGACAGCGTCTCAAAGGGCTTCTTGTTCGCACCCCGGATACCTTTGATGTTCGGGAACCGGGGATCGGGCAATGCCTCAGTGATGGAAATGACTACGGGCAGGGTTGCTGACAGCTGGGCAGTTCCCGCCTCTGATGCACGTGTTCCAGAGACCTCAACGTCGGTGATCTCCACCGATGTGAGGGCGGTCAGGTGAGGTAGGCCAAGATGCTCGGCGACCATGGCCGGGATGACCCCTCCGGCTCCGTCCGTGGACTGGTTCCCTGCAATAACGACATCGAAGCCTGTGCGTTGGAGGGCTGCGGACAGGACCGAGGCTGTTGTCCCGAGATCGGCCCCGGCCAACTCGTCATCAACGATGTGGACCGCAGAGCCAGCCCCCATAGCCAACCCCTTCCGCAGCGACGCTGCGGCGCCCGCAGGTCCCATCGACAGGACAACCACTTCGGTGCCAGGGTTCAGATCGGCGTGTTTCAAAGCCACTTCCACCGACCGTTCCGAGATCTCATCGAGCACCGCATCGGAGGCGCCACGTTCGGCCAGCCCTGTCTCCAGCGAAAGTTTTCGATCTCCGTAGGTGTCCGGGACCTCTTTGACCAGGACGACGATCTTCATGTGCCCACCTTCCTCGGCAAACTGAAGGGATTCCATTCCCAACCATGAACGACCGTACCATATTATGAACGGTAATCGTCAAGATCCTTGATTCAATTGACCCTCCATCGCAACTATCACCGTGAATCCTTGACCTCAGCCTGCGATCTACGTAGAGTCCCACGTTAGTCAGATATGGACGATGATACGTATATATGAATGCTGCGAGCTGCGCTCCTAGGGGTTCCTGCCCCGCATTCGAGTAAAGACTCAAAGGAGAGAACGTGACCGGGGAACATCTCCAGGCCCAGGCCAGGCGGGTAGTAACGGGCGTGAACGCCGAGGGAAAATCGATTTTCGTCAGTGACGAACCCACACCGCACCGGCTCGCTGGACCCGGCAACACCAAATGTGACATTTGGCGGACCTCGGCTTTGCCCGTTGCGCTCAGTGACGGCGACGGCATCGATGAGGGTGTCATCACAGAGCCGCCCAAAGGCGGGATCGTGTTCCGGCAAACAACCTTCGCCCCTGACTCGGAGTGGGACAAATCGCTCGGGTATTCCGATTCCAAGGGACAGCTTCACGGCACCATCCCTGCCGAGCAGAGCGGGGGAGTACCAGGTTTCCACTTCACCAACTCCGTGGATATCGTGACGGTGCTCGACGGCGAGATCGTCGCCGTGATGGAAACGGAAGAGAAGGTCCTCCGCGCAGGCGACTCCCTGATTATGCGCGGAGTGAATCACGCTTGGTGCAATCGCACGGATAAGCCGGTTACGGTGCTGGCCATCATGATTTCAGCCGACGTCTAAAACGGCTTGGGCTCTACGGAGTCATTGCGATCCACCAGCAGTTGCTGCACGCATTCGGAGCCAACCCCTTCTTTCGGCACTGATGGCCGACCAACGCTTGACTCTGTCACGCCACAGCACCGCATCCCCGGACCGGGTGCCGTGCCCACTGTGCCGCCCTCACGGCCTGAAAGGAAATACGCATGGATGTCATCAAGTCACTGAGATACAGCCCTATGAATATGGGGCGCTGGTATGCAGTGTTCCTGTGCTTATTGTGCAACGTCATTGACGGCCTAGATCTGCTGCTAGCCTCATATGCTCTTCCCCACCTGCCCCAAGGCTTTGCCTCGGCTGAAGAGAAGGGCTTGCTGATCAGTCTGGGTTTCATGGGCATGGCGTTCGGTTCCGTTGTCATTGGACCAATGGCGGACCGCTTCGGCCGCAGGAGGCTTATCGTCGCCAGCCTGTTCGTCTCGACCCTTGCGTTGGCCATCACGGCCATGGCCTCTGGCGTCGAGCTGGTCCTGGCCGCGCGGCTCCTGACCGGCATTGCTGTTGGAACGGTTACACCGCTTTCCTTCGTCCTTGCAGACGAATATGCTTCGGAAAGCCGGCGGAGCGTCTGTGTGGGCATCGTTGCACTGGGTTTCCCAATGGGAAGCACGCTCGGTGGGTTGATCGGCCTGATAATTATCGATTCCTTCGGCGGCGCCTGGCAGCCACTGTTCGGGTTTGGTGCTCTGCTCAGCTTCCTGGTTTTCCTCATCGCGCTCATCTCTCTTCCCGAGAGCCTGACGTTCCTGGTTAGTCGTCAGCCAAAGGGTGCGGAGCGCCGTATCGCCCGAATCGTGAAGCGCATGCGGCTGACCGAAGCCCACCAGGACGGCGCAGAGAAACCTGGGGCTTCACAACCCGCCGCTGAAAACACGGCAGGTATCCTCTCACCCAAGTACAGGACGAGAACGTGGCTGATCTGGGCAGGGTACGCCGCCAGCTCGACAGCGTTCTATTTCGTCACCACTTGGACCCCGCAGCTGGTTTCCAGCGCCACTGGAAGTACAACCACAGGCACCTTGGTTGGCACTATCTTGAGCGTGGGAGGATTCGTTGCCACGGTCCTGTTTACGCTGATTATGCTGAAGGCCGGCCCAACCAGGGTCTGCTGGACTGCAGGCATCATTGCCATCGTTGCCCAATTTGCCTTCGCGTTGACGCTCGCCAATGGTGGCGCCGTTTTCGCAGCAGCCGTTCTTGGCATGAGTCTGCAAACCGTCCAAGCGGCCTATGTCGCCAGTTGTACTCGCCTCTACCCGACCCTCCTACGGGCGAAGGCAGAGGGACTGATGATGGGCTTCAGCAGGATCGGGACCATTCTTGTGCCGCTGCTGGTCGGCGTTGTCTTATCGGTCATTTCCCCTCAAACCATGTACCTCGTCGCTTCCGTATTTGTCGTCGTCGCCACCGCAGCTGCATTTGCGTTGTGGACAACAACAAAGACCGACCTGACAGGCGCTGCTGGTTCACAGCCCGGCAGCAGGACGCGCAACGCTCCCACAAGCCTTGCTGGGCGATAGCGGTGAGCAGCGTTGCCGCAACCGACCGTTTCTGCTTCCTGTAAACCGCGCGTCGCCGCTTCGGCCCGAAGAAAAATCGGCTCCGTAGATCAAAAGAATCTAAGGAGCCGCCTGCGGTCCTAAGGGAGACCATCCAGAGAAAGCTGCGTGAATGATCAGTCAAGAAAAACAAGCCCCAGTAGATCCGCGTGACTCTGAGGATCAGCAGGATTACTGCGAGGGATCGGATTGCTTCTTCTGCAACGGCCCTGAAACGGACTAGCACCACATTCCACCCACCGCCTCAGTACGCATGGGAATGTCAACCTAAAGGAACCGCAATTACCTCCGAGCCGCGCCCTGGATGAATGCGCCTGACGGGGCGGGAGGGGTCACGGGGTGGCGGCCTTTGTCTACCGAGGGGAGCAGACCAAATGGATGGTCATTACACGACTGCTGTCGCTGACCACATCGCAGCAGCCTCCGATTCGCCAATCGCTCCGGACATAGCGGACCGCGCGAAACAGCACTTGCTGGACAGCCTCATAGCCATGCTTAGCGGCGCTACGCTCCATCCCGGCAGGCTCGCCATCCGTTACGCGTATTCGAGAGGTGGGGCGGGAGAATCGACAATCATCAACGGGCACAGAACCAACCCGGAGACCGCGGCCTTCACCAATGCCGTTTGCGCACACGCTAACGAGACGGACGACGTCAACAACCGGGCGAGGATCCACCCTGGTTCTTCCATTGTCCCGTCCGCCATCTCCATGGGCGAGGCCCTGGATTCTTCGGGGCGGGCGCTTCTTCAGGCAGTTTGCTTGGGTTACGACGTTGCCGGCGCCGTAAACATTGGCGCTTGGCGGTCCATCAAGGACATGGATCGGTCTCCCCGCACAAGCCACGGTCTGGGCCAGACCTTCGGTGCGGCTGCCGCTGCCTCGTCGCTTGCCAAACTGACGACCGAGCAGAACCTTCACGTCCTGTCCTACGCAGCGCAGCAAGTGGCGGGGATTGCAACGATCTACCGCGATCCAGAGCATATCGGCAAAGCATTTGCCACGGCTGCTGTCCAAGCTCATGCGGGCGTCCGTGCTGTTGAGCTTGTTCGTTTCGGCTTTACGGGCGTCCGGGATGTTTTTGATGGTTCGCCAAGCGTTTTTGATGCCTTCGGCCGGGAGGGCAGCAATGAACGTATGCTGCGCGATTTGATCAACACCCGGCACGTGACTCAAACAGACATTAAGCAGTACCCGGTCGGCGGGCCGATCCAGCCGGCCGCCCAAGCAGTCGAGCATCTGATCCAGACACATGGCCTCCAGGCCGAGGTAGTGGAGTCTATTGCGGTGCATATGCCAACCGCGTTTGCTTACGTAGTAAATGACCGGCCTATGCCCGACATCAACCTTCAGTACATCGTGAGCGTACTTCTCATCGATGGGGAGATCACTTTCCAGAACTCACACGATTACGATCGATTCAACTCCAGGGAAATCCGTGAATTCATGGACCGAGTGCGACTCGTAGCCGATCCAAGTTTGGATGTCACTGACGAGTTCGTTGCCGACAACGGCCGCACCTGGCGTGCTGCCGTTGTGGTGGAAATGAAGGACGGGCGTACGCTGCGTGAACAAGTCGATGCCTGTTGGGGAACCCACAAGAAGCCAATGACGTGGCACCGGCTGACAGGAAAAGCGCACATGGCCCTCCGCGGAACCATGGTCGATGAACAAATTGATGCGCTCATCGAATGGGTGCAAAGCGTCGAGAGCGCTGAAAGCACGAGAGAAGTTCGCCGGTTCCTATCGGCAGCCGGCGGTCGCTGATCGCGCCAGGAGCCGATAGTAGGCAGGTGGAAATGGGGGCTAGATTCCAGACTCGGTTCAACCCCGACGAGCCGTGTTTCGTCTGTTGGAAAAGAGCGGTGGGACGCCGAGTACGTTGCGATTAGTGTGATGATCCGGGTGACCATCCGACGCCCCACCGCTGGATTTGGGGCAATAGCTACCGGTTATAGGGAGCGCTGATCGTGACCGTTGTATTCGCTCAGGGGACGGATCAGCGAGTTCGATGCTAGCTGCTCCATAATGTGCGCTGTCCAGCCCGTGATGCGGCTGGCAACGAAGATCGGCGTGAAGGTCTGGGTGTCGAATCCCATGAGGTGATACGTCGGGCCGGCAGGGTAGTCGAGGTTGGGCTTGATGGCCTTGGCCTCGTCCATGGCCTGCTCCAGGCCGTTGTAGAGACCCAGGAGTTCAGGCCGGCCGTAGTGGGCAATCATCTTGTCCAGGGCAGCCTTCATGGTGGGCACCCGTGAGTCACCGTGCTTGTAGACCCGGTGCCCGAAGCCCATGACCTTCTTCTTGTGCGCCAGGGCGTCTTCCATCCAGGCACGCGCCCTGGCCGCGGCGTCCTCCGGTGATTCCTCGGGCCGGATGCCGATTTCGTCGAAGGTATGCATGACCGCCTCGTTGGCGCCGCCGTGCAAGGGACCCTTTAGAGCGCCGATGGCAGCAGTCACGGCAGAGTGCAGGTCAGACAGCGAGGATGTGACGACGCGGCCCGTGAAAGTGGATGCATTGAAGGAGTGCTCGGCGTAAAGGATCATCGAAACGTTGAAGGCTTCAACGACATCCTCCGCTGGCTCTTCCCCGAAGGTCATCCAGAGAAAATTCGCCGAATAGTCCAGGTCATCCCGTGGCTCGACCACCTCCTGCCCAAGACGCCGACGCTGGTCGTAAGCCACCACGGCCGGCATGGCAGCCCAGAGATCAACAGCCTTCCTGAGGTTGGCCTCCGGAGAGGAATCCTCAGTAAGCTCATGCCGGGCTCCCATCACGGATGCCGCCGTTCGGCACACATCCATAGGGTGCGCCGTAACGGGCAGCGAATCCATCACGGCTCTAACAGTCGGATCCAGGGCACGCCCGGTACGCTCCACAGCAACCAGTGAAGCGAATTCCTGAGCGTTTGGCAGTTCGCCATTCCACAAGAGGTAAGCCACTTCTTCAAAGCTGCACTTGGTCGCGAGCTCCTGTACGGGATATCCGCGGTACAACAAG
The DNA here is from genome assembly GCF_055388015.1 of Arthrobacter sp. TmtSoilC51. Taxonomy (NCBI): domain Bacteria; kingdom Bacillati; phylum Actinomycetota; class Actinomycetes; order Micrococcales; family Micrococcaceae; genus Arthrobacter; species Arthrobacter sp. TmtSoilC51. Next base: position 24,327 of record NZ_AP035878.1, on the reverse strand, counting down.
GAGTTGGTTTCGGGGTTCACCTTGGAAATCGCGGTGTAATCCACAACGACTCCCGCTAGTCCCTTCCGGACGTCCGGCGACTGGACAGTTTCCTGCAGCATCGTCATCGTGGGTCCTTTGCCGTGCTGAACACCGACGGCACTTCAAAATTAAAGACACCGTTGTCGAACTGGTTGTATGCCTCGTAATCCACGAGTTCGTAGAGGCGCGCACGGGTAAGCATCTCTCCCACGCGCACCTCCTGCGTTCCCAACCGTTTGAGAGTTTCAAGCGTCTGTTCGGCAGCACGCATGGCAATGCGGAGCAGGGTGACCGGGTAGATGACCATGTTCACGCCGACACTCTGCAACTGGTCAACGGTGAAGAGATCGCTTTTGCCGAACTCGGTCATGTTCGCCAGGATGGGCACGTCCACGGCGTCGCGGATGGCTTGGAACTCGTCCAGGGTGGCCATGGCTTCGGGGAAGATCGCGTCCGCCCCGGCATCGACCAGTGCTTTGGCGCGGTCCTGGGCGGCTTGGAGTCCTTCCACGGCGCGGATGTCGGTGCGGGCCATGATGAGGAAGTTCGGGTCGCGGCGGGCGTCTGCTGCGGCGCGGATGCGTTTGGTGGCGGTGTCGATGTCCACGACGTTCTTGCCGTCCAGGTGGCCGCAGCGTTTGGGGTTGAACTGGTCCTCGATGTGGCATCCGGCCAGGCCGGCGTTTTCGAGTTCCTGGATGGTGCGTGCCACGTTCATGGGTTCGCCGAAGCCGGTGTCTGCGTCAACCAGGGAGGGCAGGTCGGTCATGCGGGCGATCTGCCCGGCCCGGGTGGCTACTTCGGTGAGCGTGGTGAGGCCGATGTCCGGCAGGCCCAGGTCGTTGGCCAGGACCGCGCCGGAGATGTAGACCCCGGCGAAGCCCTTTTCCTCGATCAGTCGTGCCGAGAGCGGGTTGAACGCTCCCGGGAACTGCTGCACGGTCCCGGAGTCGAGGAGCTCCCTGAGCTTTAGGCGTTTCTGTTCGGGTGTGGTTTTGGAGTACAGCATTTAGAACAGTCCCTTCGGAGCTGCCGCGAGGTCGATCACGCCGGGTGCGGCGGTGATGTTGAGCTGGTCCAGTTCGCCGGCGCCAAGTTCGGTGACGCGTTCGACGGCGGCGAGGAACCTTTCGATCTCGGCCTCCTCCACCAAGCCCGCCGCGAGGGTGCGGAACTTGTTGATGTATTGCTCGCGGGCGAACGGCCGTGCACCGAGGGGGTGGGCGTCCGCCACAGCGATCTCATCGGTGATCACCGTTCCATCAGTCAGTGTGATGACAACAGTGCCGCCGAAGGCTTTCTCCGCGATGTCCAGGGAGTGGTACCGGCGCGTCCATTCCGGGTCTTCCACGGTGGTGACCTTGTGCCAAAGCTCCACGGTGTCCGGGCGGGCGGCGCGTTCGGGGGCGTAGGAGTCCACGTGGTGCCAGGCGCCGTCCTGCAATGCGACGGTGAAGATGTAGGGGATGGAGTGGTCCAGGGTCTCCCGCGACGCGGTGGGGGAGTACTTCTGGGGATCGTTCGCGCCGGAGCCGATCACGTAGTGCGTGTGGTGGCTGGTCTTGATCAGCACCGAGGCCACGTTGGCGGGGTCGGTGGTTTCCGGGTGCTCGCGGTTGAGCTTGCGGGCCAGGTCGATCCAGGCCTGGGCCTGGTATTCGGCGGAGTGTTCCTTGGTGTAGGTGTCCAGGATGGCCCGCTTGGCTTCGCCCTTCTCCGGCAGGGGAACCTCGTAGGAGGCGTCCGGGCCATCCAGCATCCAGGCGATGACGCCGTCTTCGCCTTCGTAGATCGGCACGGGCGAGGTCTGCCCGCGCATGGAGCGGTCCACGGCTTCGACGGCCATCTTGCCCGCGAAGGCCGGGGCGTGGGCCTTCCACGTGGAGATCTCACCCTTGCGGGACTGCCGGGTGGCGGTGGTGGTGTGCAGGGCCTGGCCCACGGACTGGAAGATGGTCTCGACGTCCAGGCCAAGGAGGGTGCCGATACCGGCCGCGGCTGAAGGGCCGAGGTGGGCCACGTGGTCGATCTTGTGCTTGTGCAGGCAGATCGCCTTGACCAGGTTTACCTGGATCTCGTAGCCGGTGGCGATGGCACGGACCAGGTCGGCGCCGTTGGAACCGACGTGCTGGGCGACGGCCAGGATCGGCGGGATGTTATCCCCGGGGTGGGAGTAGTCCGCGGCCAGGAACGTGTCGTGATAGTCGAGTTCGCGCACGGCCACGCCGTTCGCCCAGGCGGCCCATTCCGGGGAAACCAGCTCGCTGATGCCGAACACCGAGGCGCCCTTGCCGTTCGTGGTCGGGGCGTGGCTGAGAGCCTGGGCCCGGGCCGCAACGATCGGTGCCCTGTTGAGGGAAGCGATCGCCACGGAAGCGTTGTCGATGATCCGGTTGATCACCATATCCGTGACCTCGGCCGACACGGCGACGGGATCCGCGGCGACCACGGCGATCTTATGGGCCAGCTGCTCCTCGCGGGGCAGGTTTTCCTCGGACTTGTACACGCGGACGTGGTTGTTCTTAACCATGGGACTCCTTCGAAACTGATGTATGTGTTGCTTTGACGTGGGAAAGACTCCGGTAAAGGTGGACGATCGTGGCAGCCTCGGCAAGCCGGCGATTTCCGGCAGCTATGGCCTGGGCAATGGCAGCATGCTCGACAGCCGCTTCGTTGAGCCGGGCGGCATCGTCCGATGAAAGTCGTCGTACCCGAACCAGGTGGACGCGAAGGCTTCGCATCGCTTGAGCCAGATAAGAGTTGGAGATGGCGACGTCGATAGCATCATCCAGCTGGGCGACGAGTTCGTAGTAGTCGTGGCGTGCTGGATCATGATCGTGGAGCATCTCGGGCGCAGCAAGCAACCTGGAATGCAAATCTGCAAAAACGGCAGGATCGCCCCGTTCAGCGGCTAAGGCGGCTGCCTTGACTTCCAGTGTTTCCCGCACTTCGAAGAGTTCATCAATATCGTCCAGCGAGATATCAGTGACAACTACACCGCGGCCTCCCGCGGCAACCGTCAACCCTTCAGCGCTAAGACGCCCTAGCGCCTCGCGGAGGGGTGTTCGTGACACTCCCAGCCGCTCCGACTGCTCGACCTCGGCCAAAATCGCTCCCGGCTTCAGACGCCACTCAAGAATGTCTTCACGGAGGGCGGCATAGGCCCGGTCACTGGCTCGCATACCCAAATTGTATACATAGAAGGTTGAAAGGGGCTACAGATACCCAATAGTGAAGCTATATGTATACATTCGAGACCGAGGGGTCTCTGTGGGTGCCTACAGGCGTCTCGACGGGGCGACAGCCTCAAGAAAGATGGCGGTGCGGACTCCGAGGATGAGTAAGTCCAAGGCTGCCTAAGTCTCGATGAAGTGATCAACCAGATGCGCGTCATTCATCCGACCAATCAAGTGCACGATTCCCAATTGCGAATGGCTCGAACGCCGATAACCGTGATTATGACAAGTAAACTTGTCATGCTTAACACTCTTGGCAACATTTCTTACCATCGGGCATACTGGTCACTGTAGCAACCGGACGCCGATGAAGGGAAGCATGATGGGCTGGTTCACCGAAGGCAGCGACCACGAAGGCTACGTCGTCTGCGTCTTCGCCGACGGCATGTACGGGGCCGGCGGGAAACACCGGCAGATCAGCCTGATGACACCCGATGGCAACACGATCTGGGAAAACGACAACGACCCGGACAGCGTCGTGTGGCGGCCGCCATCCCAGGTCGTCGGCTGGAAAGTCGCCTGCAGCTGCGAACCGCACCGGAAACACGTCATCATGGACCAATTGTGGACACGCGTCTGGGACCCAGCCGAAGAAGACCTCACCCGCCACCGCATCTATGCCGGAGATCCGTCCAGCGACGACGCCGCCTACGTCAGCGACCGGGCAGACCTGGAGCCACTATTCCTTGAGCAGTGGCACCGGCACATCGCCCCTGACCTGCACCTCCACACCATCAGCACCCTCGGCGAGCAACTCAAACAGATCGAGGCCCAACTCGACAAGGCCGTAGCCGCTGCCCGGTCCGACGGCCTCTCGTGGGACAAAATCGGCAGGGCGTTCGGCATCACCCGTCAAGGAGCCCGAAGTCGCTGGGATACTTCAGGTGAGAGGATCACCGAGTAGTAACCCAGAGCCCCGCTGAGTGCTCTCGTTCAGTGGCTACGGACGCCCGAGAATGGGCACCAGCTACACAGATTCGGAACAGGCAAAGACCGGATGCGCCGGAAAGCTCTCACGGCAAACGCCACCAAGAGCCGCGCCCGGTCGAGGCTACAGCCCCGGGGCTGTGGTCCGTGCGTTCAATTCAGGCATGTGCTGATATAAAGCTTGGATGAGCACCCTTGAAGCCCTAATCACTGGGCTCACCGATGACAACGTGACCACGTCGAACGCCCTTCGTCGGGTGTTGGTGGTTGGCAGGCGGCTGAAATCGGACGCCATCGTTGACTGGGCAAACAGCGAGTTGAACGGCTTCGGCAATCTCCCGGTAGAACAGTTTCCCTCTTACCGGGGTCCGCACCCCGCCAACGTCGAGGCCACTTTCCTCGGCTACGGGTCCTGGGTGAAGCATTTCATCAGCAAAGAAGCAGTCCCTGATGAGGCAGGGTTTCGGGAAGCATTCTTCGATGTCTACTTCAACGAACCGGTAGCGGAACTGGAAAACCTGGCGGAAGCGGCCAAGGACTCCCGTCAGATATGGCCCAACCAAGCTGTCGCACGCCTTGAGAAGTGGTCACAAGAGGGGCGCGCTCCGCGGGTGGAACTACACCACATCCAGTCGGCTGAGAAGATCATTCCCAGATCCATGATCCGTGGCGTCCTCGACGGTGTTCGGAACAAAGCACTGAATCTTGCCCTCGACCTTCAGGAGCAATCTCCTCAGGCCGGCGAAATTGACGGACCAACAATTCAAAACCCGAAATTAGGAAACGTAGTGAACCTGCACTTCAACAACACATTCCACGGCGGCACGAACTCCGTGGCCCAGGGTGAGAAGGTCACCCAAACCATCACCGTGGGCCAAGGGGAAACCGTTACCCAGAGCGTATCTGTGCAGCAGGGAGACTCCGATGCGCTGATGCTCGCCTTGGAGAAGATTGGTCTAGCACTGGAAGACAGGCAAGCTCTCGGCGAGGCCCTCGAGAAGGACGGAAACAAGCCGGGGAACGCCGTCATGGACTTTCTGAAGAAATTGGGGACGGGCGTCATCAAGATAGCTGGAACCGCGGCCGCGGAACCCGCAATCGGCTTGGTGAAAGCGGCTATCACGGGCTTCACAGGAATCCCGATCCCGTAGATCGTCCTGAGCGGCGACCGTCCCAGCCTTGGGGCGGTGGCCGCTGGTATAAAACTGATGCATGACCATCCTCGACGATGCCATCGCAGACCTAGCTGGAAGCTCAGCAGAAACCAGTTCAGCCATCAGGAAGCTCCTTGTCGTGGGCACCCGAATGAAGTCCCAGCCCATTATCGATTGGTGCAAGAAGGAACTTACCGGGTATGCGGCGGATCTATACGACGATTACCCGCCCTACAGGCGACGGCTGAGCACGCCTGTCCTGGTGCGCTGGTCAGGATACGGTGGCAGCTACCGTGACCTCCCACTCGATACCATGGTTGTCCCCGAAGGCCTGCGGGACATGTGGAAGCACTCTTACGCAGAGCCGATTGACGAACTGGAAGCCTTCGACGGAGGAAAGAAATACTGGCCGTTGCCATTGGTTCAATACCTACGTCAGCTCTCTGATGAAGGAAAAGCTCCCCGGGTCGATGGACACCAGATCTATCTGGTGTGGCAACTGCTCACGGAAATGCAGATCAAAGGCGTTGTGGCCGCCATCCGGAACCGGGCACTGATGATGGCTTTGGAACTGCAACAAGCATTTCCCGACGCTGGAGAGCCGGGCGGCCCAACGGTTCAAGACGAAGGTGTTGGCGAAGCAACAACCAACATCTACTACACAACCGTCTTTGGGGGAACGAACAGCTTTGCAATGGGGGAACAGGTCACGCAAACAGTAACCCGCACACAGGGAGACGCTGAGCATTTCAGTCAAACACTCGAGGGTTTGGGCCTCCCCGCCGAGAGCATTGCCAAGCTACTACGTGCCGTCGCCGAAGATGGGCAACGCCCTGGTACTTCAGTTCAGCAAGCCATGCAAGACTTAACCGCCGAGCTTGACGAAGGCCCTGTAAAAGCCGCCATTGCTGGCTTCACGGGACATCCAATGGAGTAGCCGTACTTGGACCCCGGCCGGCACCTGTCAAACGTGCCGTTACTCGCGGTCCCGCGGCTCCACGGGTCTCTCTCATCCGCCGATGCAGGTTGCTGTCCCTCCCCTGGCCAGTAGTCTTATGCCTAATCACGTTCACGACATATTGGGGGCATAGGAATGGCGTTCGACTTCGGGAAGCTCGCACTGAGCGGGGAGCTATCTTCCATTACTGATCCTGTGGCTCTGTTCGACGCTCTACCGAACAAAGATCAGGGCTACGGCTACTTGCGCTCTGTGCAAAGCGATGTGCTGGAGGCGTGGCGGGATCGTCGGGACAACCGAGACCTCGTCATTAAGACAAATACCGGCGGTGGGAAAACAATCGTCGGGCTGCTGATCCTCCAATGCTCCCTGAATGAGGGCCGCGGACCAGCCATGTACATTACCGCCGACGCCCATCTCGCCGCGCAGGTAAGGGCCGAAGCTGATGCACTCGGACTCGAAGTCACGGATTCGCCAGACGATGACAGCTTCCTCTACTCCCAAGCGATCCTTGTCGTATCCGTCGGCGTGCTCATCAATGGGAAGACCCGCTTCGGCCTTGAGGGAAGCACAACCTCACGGCAGCCCATCACCGTGGGCAGTGTGGTGATCGACGATGCGCACGCGGCCGTCATGGAACTAGAAGGCAAATCGAGCCTCCGCATCCCTTCCACGCACGAAGCTTACGAGAAGGTTATGAACCTCTTCATCGAGGATCTCCAGGCCCAAAGCAGCTCAACGCTGATGGACATTGCGTCCGGAGTCCATTCGGCGGTCCTACGGATACCGTTCTGGTCCTGGCGGAAAAAGCGAAGTCAGGTCCTTGAAGCACTGCACCCGCACAGAAAGGACAAAGTATTCGAGTGGGTGTGGCCGTTGTTGTCTGACCAGCTTGAACTATGCCAGGCGGCAGTTACCTCGGCAGGGCTGGAGATCATGCCACAATGCCCTCCCATCCAGAAATTCCCAAGCTTTTCCGAGGCCCAGCGGCGCGTGTACCTGACAGCCACCTTGGCCGAGGACAGTGTGCTAGTAACCCATTTTGACGCTGATCCAGCCAGCGTTTCTGACCCCGTCGTTCCCGCGTCGGCGACCGACCTCGGCGACCGGCTCATCCTCGCCCCCATGTCACTCAACCCTCGCATTAGCCACGAGCAGATCCGGGAGATGGCATCCGGCCTCGCCGATCAACACAACGTTGTTGTCCTTGTGCCCAGCCACGCCCAAGCGCAGGAGTGGGAATCTGTGGCAAAAGCCACCGTCAGCACCATGGAAGACATCGGCGAGCAGGTACAGGCGCTCAACGAAGGCCACGTTGGCCTGATAGTCATCGTGAACCGGTACGACGGAATAGATCTGCCTGGTGATGCCTGCCGCGTCCTAATTATCGATGGCATCCCGGAGGCGTACACGGGCATTGAACGTCGCGAAGCTGCCGCCTTGCGCAAGAGCAGGGCCATGACCTCTCGTCAGGTACAGCGCGTCGAGCAGGGCATGGGCCGCGGAGTCCGCAGCCGCGATGACCGCTGCGCAGTCGTCATCCTTGGTGCCGGCCTGACCCGTCTCCTCGCAAATGCTGACGCAGCAAGCCAACTTTCGCCAGCCACCAAGGCTCAACTGAAAATGTCGCGTATCGTCGCAGCAGGCATGAAGGATGCTTACGTCCAAGACATCGCCTCCGTCATCGAACAGGTCGTCTCCGGCGACCAAAAATTCCGCGAGGCATCCCGCGGCGCCCTCAAAGGCGTCGTCTATGGCGCGGCAACCGTCGACCCGGCAGCAACTCACCTCAGAAGCGCCTACAACGCAGCAGTACGCGGTGACACCCACGCCGCTGCCGTGTACGCTCAGGAAGCCGTTATGGCGGCGCACGCTAGCGGCGACGCACGCTACGGCGGCTGGCTCTCAGAAACCCTGGCCGGATACACCGACGCCTTCGACCCTGTCAAAGCACAGGCCGAGTTGTCTGATGGTCGCAAGCACAACTTGGCTACTCTACGGCCAATATCTGGCGCGGCGTACGAACCGATGGAGGCCACCACAGCCCAAGCCGACGCATGCCGCGACCACCTCCGCGAAAACTTCGCCAATGGAGCCGAACTTATCCTGGGCGGCCAGGCGATTCTTGACAACCTGTCCTGGAACCCTAACCGCACTACAGAGGCTGAGGCAGCACTGGCCGACCTAGCAGCGCTCCTAGGCATTCGGAGCGAGCAGCCTGAGGAGGAACAAGGTGTAGGCCCCGACGTACTCTGGGCCCTCGGCAATCACACATACGCCGTGATCGAGGCTAAAACCGGCGCCCAAGGAGATTTCATCTTCAAGAAGGACATCAACCAGCTGGCCGGCTCCGTGAACTGGTGTGAGAGCAGCTACGGTGCGGACGCCCGGATTATTCCGGTCATGGTTCACCGCAAAACAACCGTCGAGCGAACCGGTACTCCGCCAGCAGGTACAAGAATTATTAACACGAAGGGCCTGAGCGCGTTGAAAAGCGCCGTCGGGGCCTTCCTACTCGCTCTCGGCGACGACTTCGGCGACGCAGCCAGAATTTCAACCCTGCTGGAGGAAAACGGATTAACCGCTGGGCAGATCTTCGCAGCGGACTCGCCCTGTTCGGAAGGCGCCAGCACACAACGGTGACTGAGCGACAGAACCTTCCGAAACTCCGGTGAAGCTCCAAGGTCTTCGAAGAAGCAGTCAAGTGCGCACACTAGACGCAGGTTGTTTAGACTGCAAAAAATCGAAACAAGGTAGGAGTCGGTCGCCACGAACTGGGACGGTCTGTTGAGCAACGTGCCTCTTGGATTTAGAACAGTCCTGAAGGCGGTTCCTCGCAGGGTAAGCGGGCCAGTTTGGCGCGGTGGCCCTCGTCCGGGCTGCAGCCTTTGAAGGGCCCATCGGTGGAGAACAAGACGGACATGTGGTGATCTGCGTGGTCGCGCCACCAGACGCTCATGCCGGTCGTACCGTCCAAACGGAGGTACTCCCAAGCCCGCCAGAGGGATTCGAGGCGACTGATGGCTTCGGCGTGTTTCCACCATTGCGGGCACCAGGTTACTCCGCCTTGGACGTTGATCTGGCGTCGGTAGGTGGTTGCCAGTTTCTCGCTGACGAAAGCCGCGACGTTGGGATAGAACAGTTCCGGAGCGTCGATCTCATCACTCGTCGACTCCGTGGCCCGACCTGAGCTGTCTTCTTCGTCGTCCCACTCCCCCATGCTGTTAGTCATCGGAGGCTCCTGCTGTGATCACCGGTTGCCTGCTACTGCGGCTGGTTGTGGTTTGTTTGCTGGGTCGTGTGCAGTGATGGAGGCCCGGACGGCTTCGGCGTGGGGGCCGTTCATCCAGGGCACTGTTTTCAGGAGCGCGGCGGGGGCGCCTGAGGCGAACATGATGGCGCGGCCGCGTGGGAACGCGGCGAGTTCGGAGACGTCGAGGGTGCGTTCTTTGCGGTCGTCGTCGCGGCTGTGGGAGGTGCCTTGTTTGGAGCGGCTGCGGGTGGTGTTGGAGTACCGGTACTCCCCCACGAGTTGGGCGAGTTCGCCGAGGAATTCGGCTTCGGCGACGCCGCCGCCGTAGACCTTGATGTTGGACGCGGACCAGAGTTTGCGCATCCCGTCGCGGCCCCAGACTTCCACTCCTTGGGACCAGGATTGCAGGATAGTCATCAGGACGATGCCGCGGGATCCGTAGTGGCTGTAGAGGTTGGGTAGTTCGCGCCAGCGGCAGACGTTGGCGGCTTCGTCCAGGACCCCGATCATGGGGGCGGCGAGCCGGCCGCCGGGTGAGTGGACGGCAAGTTCTTCGGCGGCTTCGACGACGGCGACGGTGAGGGCGGTGACGAGTGGCCCGGCGGTGCCTTTGCCTTCTTTGGACAGGCTGTACAGGGTGCCTTTGGACCGGACGAACACTGCCGGGTCGAACTGGGCCCGGGTGTCGCTCTCCCCTTGCGGGGTGACCCACCTGGCGACTTGCCGGTTGGTCAGGCAGGACGCCATTTGCAGTGCTGTCCCGTACACGCCGCCGCGCTGCTTTTCGGGGGCGTTGATGACCCCGCCAACGGCGTTCGCGGTCTGGACGAAGCCGCCGGCTTTGAGGATGTCCACGGCTTCGTCGTCCGAGGGCCGGGTTAGCCAGGTGTGTACCTGGGTGATCGGCCGGTCATCGAGTGCGGCCGCGAGCAGCAGTCCGGCGAGGAGGTCTTGGCCGGCGGGGTCGAAGTAGGCGTCGGTTTTGGCGTCCGGGCCGCGGGATCCGGCAGCGAAGTGGTCCGCCAGGCGGGCGGCGCGGACTTCGTCCGTGACGTAGGACAGGGGGTTCCACCACCAGGACGGTTCCTCCAACGCGACGGACTGGGGGTCGAAGACCCAGACGGCGCCGTCGGCGGCGCGGACGTCGCGGGTGCCGTCGACGATGTCGCGCTTGTTGGAGGTCACCAGGGCCGCGCCGGGGGCAGCAAGGATCGCCGGGATCGCCCGGGACGTGGTCTTGCCGGTCCGGGGACCCCAGATGTCGATGTGCATGTCTTCCCAGGAGCCGTAAACCATCTGCCCGCCGAGGACGGTCTTGCCGACCGGGACACCTGGTGAGCCCTTCACCCCGAGCCGTTCGGCCGTGGCCGTGGCACCGCGCAGACTCAGGGCTTTAAGGTCCCGGCCTTTGGCCATGTACTGGGCCGCTGCGTCCACCCTGGACCGTTTGGCTTTCCGGCGCAGCACCGCACGCACCACCAACACCGCGATCACGAGCGCGAGGACACCGAGCCCGATCAGGACTCCGGTGGCGGCCGGTGGCCAGGTGACTTTGTGGGAGATAAGGGAGAAGACGAGCTCGAAGGGGTTGGCCGGCAGTTCCTGCCCGTCGTGGGACAGGATCGAGCCGAGGTGCACGGCGCCGGTGATGGACCCGACACCGGCGACCACGACGGCGATGAACACCCAGAGCAGGGTCGTTTCCGCGTCGAGCCCGGACCGTTTGCCGCTGTTGGGGGCGCCCATCAGTTCTCCTCCACTGGGTTGGCGCCGATTCTCCAGCGCTTGTTCGTATCGTGCAGGCGTTCCTCGACGCTGGTCAGTTTCAGGGCCACGGGCACGCCGGGGCGGCCGCCGACTTTGAAGAGGAACTTCCCCAAGCCCGGGCGGACGCGTTTGCGGGATCCGCCGACGTCGCTCCAGGACCCGGGGTCGGCCCAGGAGATCAGCCGTGACTGCTCGGCCCGGGAGAGGGTGACGGCCTTGTTCAGCTTTTCCATCTCCGCACCGGGGAGGGCGCCGCAGACGACCATGCCGGAGCGTTCGACGAACCCGCGGGCTTTCATCCGTTCGGATTCGGTGGGCAGGGCTTCGAGGTCGGACATGGTGTGGGTGATCATGGCCTGCCCGACGCCCTCGGTACGGTTCAGCCGGGTGAGGGAGTCGACGCGGTCGACCATGCCTTCGCCGGAGCGCAGCGCCCTCCAGAGTTCGTCCATGACGACGAAGTAGTTCCGGCGCGGTTCCAGGCCGGCGTCGGCCAGGGTGTGGGCGACCTGGACGGTCGCGAACCCGGTGGACCAGCAGGCCAGCAGGCAGGCTGCCTGGATGTCGCGTTGGGTGTCGGAGATTCCTGAGAGGTCGAAGACCACGGGCTTGGTCAGGTCCATGGGCTGGTCGGTAGGCCGGGAGAACATGTCCGAGAACCGGCCCGACCCGTCCAGGGAGTAGAGCGACTGGCGTAATTGGTCGGTGGCGTCGAGGTAGCGGGACATGTCGCCGCGGTCCAGGGCGATCGCCCGCAGCTCGTCGGGGGCGTCTTTGATGACCTCGATCAGGTCCCCGATCAGCGGGACCCTGTCCAGGCGCTCGTCCAGGATGTGCAGGGCCCGGTCGATCAGGGATTCCTCGTGCGCGCTGGGCTTGGCGTTCCGCACGATGGTGATCAGTGCGGTGATCATGTTCAGGCGCCGGTTGTGCGAATCGGCCATGAGCTGTTCGGCCAGTTTCTCCGCCTTCGCCGCCGCAGCGAGCAGCTGCGCGGCTGCGTTCTGGTCGCCGGCGGGATAGTTCAGGACCCGGGTGGCGTTGCTCCGGTGTTCCTCGGCCGAGGCGAGCAGCCTGGCGGCGGCGCCGGTGGCTTCGCCGGGGTCCAGGACGTTCAGGTGGCCGCGGCCGGGGCCGAGGCTGATGACCTGCCCGCCGAGGGCTTCGATCAGGTCGACGTAGTCCGGTTTCAGGTCACCGAGGATCAGCGGGTTGATCCCCCGCCCTGCCAGGCCGAGGACGATGTGCCGGACCAGGGTGGATTTGCCGTAGTGCGGCAGGCCGAGGACGAACATGGAGGGGTTGTTGATCATGCCGTGCATGAACCAGCTGATCGGATCGGCCCCGAACGGTGCCCCGGTGTCGGTGTGCACGCCGATCGGCACCCCGAGGATCGGGGTGCCGGAGCCGCCCACGAACGGCCACATCCCGCAGACCTGAACAGAAGTGCCGCGCCATTCATCGGCGGCAGTGACATACACGGCTTCGCCCTGGCCACGGCCCCGCCAGCCCCGCAGACCGGGCCGGCGGGCGACCGCGGCCGCGAGTTTCGTGGACGGGGAGGTGGTGCGCTGTTGCTTCGTCTTACTGCCGAACATCACATGGCCTCGCGGATCTCTTCGGGGACCTTCAAGTGCTTCGGCAGGACCAGGCCCAGCGGCAGGGACGCGGCGAAGGCCGAGTCCTGGGAGCCGTACGCGCGGCGCAACAGCAGCCGTGCGGAAGGGCCGAGATTGCCTTCGACGACGGCGACAGCGTCCTCGAGGTCACGGGCGGAGAGCACGGTGGCGGTGACGACCATGCCGAAGTTGACCAGCCCGGCGCCTTTGGCTTCTTCGGCCGCAGTGGCCTGCGCCGCGCGGGCATCGACCAAGGCACGCGCGGTGGGCCGGGACGTCGAGGACGCCCGGGTCAGGGCGTTGGTCTGGTCCGATTCGACGATCGCGGCCGCCCGCCCTGCTTCGATCGGACGGTACAGGAGGGTGACCCGTTTCCGGTCGATCTCCCCGTGCGGGGCGACGAGCCGGGCCAGGGCGGAGGCGAGGATGTGTCCGCGCGGGGCTCCGGTCATCGTCCAGGACACTGAGTGTCCGGAATCGTGGCGGTAGCCGTCCCACCCGGCCTGATGCGCGGAAGGGCCGACGTCGGCCCAGTCCAGGTCGACGGGGGTGCCTTGGTAGTGGGCTTCGTCGATGAGCCGGGCCGCTGCCGGGTCGTACGCGACCCTTACGACTTCGCACAGTTCCTGGGCGTTCAACGGCGCGCAGGCACCAGCACCGGTGGATTCCAGGCGCTCGGTCAGGCCGGGCAGGCGTGAGGCGAGGTCGCGGGCGATCTCCTCGGCCGTGCGCCGCTTCCCGCCGGCTCGGGCGGCCGCGCTGAACGTCAGCGCAACCCAGGCCCTGATCGTCGCCGAACCCTGCGGATAGGTCTCCAACGCTTCGCGGAGCATGGCCTTGGCGATGTCGGGGGCGTCGTCGTGGATGTTGGATTCCACTTCCCGACGCAGCCGCGCCCCGGAATCGGGAGCAGTTTCAACGGTGACTGACGCGGCCACGACGGCAGGTTCGTTCGACAGCGACGCCAGCCAGCCGCCCCAGTTCGCCACCCACGCATCAACCTGTTCCGGGTCAACTAACGAGGCCCCGTCCGGTTGGGTGCCGAAGACCACGGTGTAGTGCGCGGTGGAGGGAAGGTGGATCAGGGCGAACGGGCGCCCGTAGGAGTCCGCGAACTCATACAGTTGGGACCCGGCCGAGATCCCCGGGAGCTGGAACTCGCCCCACGGGGTCAGCCCCAACGGCCCGGAGCGGTAGATGTTGGACTTCTTGCGCCGTGCCCAGCCGAACGCCAACCGGGCGAAGACCCGCTCCCCCACAGATTTGTTGTGCTTGTCCGTGACGGACACAATCGACAAAGCGGCCCCGAGAATCAGCAGGGAAACCAGCCCGGGGAACCAGCCGCCGACGAAGAAGCAGATCACCGTGATGATCAGGCCGATGAACAGCCCGGCCGTTGCCAAACCGCCCAAGGTGCCGATCCCGGCCTTGCGGGGCCGACGCCAGTTGCCGTAGGTCGGTTCCCTGTAAGTGTTCTCGATAGCCGCCATCTCAGGCACCCCCTGTGGAATCTTCGCTCATGTTTTTGATCGCCCCTGACGCGGCCTTGCCCGCTTCGGCGCCCTTCTGCGCCGCCAGGACCGCAACCCCAACGGGGCCAGCAGCTGCTGCCGCTCCGCCGGCCGCAGCGCCACCGCCCGCAGCGCTACTGCCTGCTGGACCGGTGGACGCGGAACCGGCCCCTGCCGAGGCCTTGCCGACACCGGCCGAGGCCGCGCCGCCAGCATCTGCCTGCGCCCCAGCGGGTCCAGAGCCCTGGCTGCCGGACTTGCCGGCCGTGCCAGTGCCTGCGGTCCCCGGGCTGCCGGTGCCCGAGGGGCCTTGCTGCCCGGGTGATGGGTTCGGTGCACTGTTGTTGCTGGTGGTCGAGGATCCGCCGCCGCGGCCGGCGCTGCCCATATGAATGGCGCCGGAGGCCAACGCGCCGACCGCTCCCGCGGCCATGGCGCCACCGCCGCCAGCCACAGCCCCCACCATCGGGGTGACGAACCGCATCAACGCCGGCATGGCGAACAACGCGATGACCATCAAGGCCAAACCCGTCACCGTGGTCAAGAGCGCGGAGCCGAAGTCTTTGCCGTCATCGACGTTCCCGAAGATCTTGCTGCCACTGAGCTGGAAGGCTGTGGCGTAGACGATGGCCGCTGCCGGTTTGTAGAGAATGAAGGCGATCAGCCAGGCCGTGCACTTCTGGAACCAGCCCTTCCCGGCCTCGGTATTGGTGAAAGCCGCCGCCGTGGGGAAGATGCCGGTCAGGACCACGAGCAGGCCACCACGGACGATCATGAGTACGATCTGCATCACCGAGGCCAGGATCGCGATCAGGCCCAGCAGGATGATCATGATCGACCCGATAGGACTGGTAGCCGAGAGCTGCAGCATGGCGGTGATGTTCTCGTTGAACGAGGTGCCATCGGTCGAGTTGGTGATGATCCAGGCTGAAAACTGATCCGCCGCGACCGTCAACAAACCCACCGCCGCGACACCGGCCCCCGACACGACAATCAACGTGGCCAGCGACCGCACCAGGTCCCGCAAGGGCGCTCCCCTGCGCTCGATCATCATCTTCGCCGCACCAACCAGCACGGACAGAACAGCAAGTGCAGCCGTCCAGAACCACAGGCTGTTCTGCAGGAACAACACCGGATCACTCGCTGTGGATCCCCCGGGCGCGGCCGTCACGTTCGGCGTGCCAACATTCACCCAAAACGTCCCCAGCGTCTTGACCACATTCCCCACAGCGTCTGCGACCGCTTGGGCCATGTTCTTTACCGCGTCATTGGCACGATCATTCGCCCAGTCTGAAACAACGCATCCAACTTCCCACGGCTTGCAAGCCTGCCCGTTCTCGTTGGCCGGAAACAAGTTAGACCCCCGCCCAGCTAATGAAGCCGCTCAAATCAGAGAGCTGCCGTGCTTCTGCCATGCCAGTGGCCGGCAGAACCCATTTCCAATCTCCCCCTTGCCACTGCATTGCAACGGGGACTGACCCAACGCTGCCGTTTGCTGCCGTGAGCCCATATTCAATAACTGCGCGATCGCCTGTGTAATCCACGACCTTGTAGCCCGCGATCTGAAACGGTGCCGTCGGCGGGGCGCTGGTCGAAGGCTCAGACAGCATCTTGTCTCGTTCCGGTCCCTCGACCACTAGATGCTGGGCCAGCAGGTCGGGACGTCCCGAACTTCCGAGAACAATCATGTTTGCTCCGGCATAGAGCGCTCCGGTCGGTGAGTGCGCGAAGCAGAAGCGGCTGCCGTTGGCTGCTGTCTTGCCGGGGCCGTATTGTTTGGGCGCGGTGGGCGCGGCGATCTTGCCGATCAGTTCCCATTTGGTGTCGGTGGGTGTGGTGGCGGGTTTGGCCTGGCTGCCGGGGGGAAGGCCGCAGATGCTTGCGGCTTCCGTCGCGGTTGGTTGCGCGCTGGCGGTGTTTGTCCCGGTGGTGGTCGGGTCGGCCGTGGGGGTTCCGCCTCCTTTGGGGATCAGGGCGAGGATGATCCCGAGCGCGACAATGATGGCCACGACAACGGCCGAGATGATGAACTTAGGTTTGGTCAGTGGGTTCTGGTCTTCGTTCACGGTCGGTTCAGTCATGGCTAGTGCTCCTTAGACCAGGGCGCCCACGACGCCGCCGGCGGAGGCTGCCAGGATGCAGCCGCCGAGGACCCAGGCGAGGCGGCCGGCGTGCTCGCCGCCCTCACCGCGCCGGTTGTTGATCATCATCGTTCCGGCGGTGATCAGGATGCCCGCGACGGCCAGGCCGAAGACGATCCACGCGACCCATTTGAGGATGGTCAGCAGACCTTCGGAGCCTGGAGGCGCCTCACCGGTGCCGGGGTTCGGTATTTCGGTGATGGCGAAGCTTGACCATTCCATGGCCTTGGAGAACAGCATCGGTGTCTTCTTTCTATTTGGCCGGGGATCCGGCAGCGGCAGTTACTGCGGTGCGCACCTGTTCAAGAACGGTGCGCGCTTCCTTGGGAAGTTCCTCCGGGGCGAGGTCGTGGCCGTACCGCCAGGGCTCCACCCACGGGAAGTGCCAGAGGTGGGGTACTCCCCCGCCGACGATGCGGGAGAAATCGCGGATCTCTTTGGGGAGCCGCCCGGGCGCGTCGGCCATCACGAGGAGCCCGGCGACGCGGATCCCGGGAAGAGAGCCCGAGGCCCATTCGGTCGCAGCGCGTTGGGCTGCCCGCAGGCCCGGGATATTGGAGCGGGCAACCAGGACGACCGTGGAACCCGCTGATGTCAGTGGCCAGTGATGTTCGGCGGCCTTGGTGTTCTTGTCCAGGCGGTCCAGCGAGGACTCCCCCGCCCCACCGTGGACGCCCAGCCACCAAAAGTCCGGTTCCTTGCCCGTGGCGTTCCAGCGGGGCAGCCTGTCGGCATGGTCGGGCTGTGGCACGCTGAGCTGCGGTCTGGTGGCTCCGGTAGCGACAAAGGCCGGTTTTTCTTCGATGATTGGACCGGGTTCTTCGATTGTTTCGTTGTCGAAGGTCACCCAGCGATTCTTTGAGATCGGCATTTCACATCCCCCTGTAATGTCCGCAAAGATCGTATCTGTACCATCCGACACGAAAGGCCCAAGGTGACCCCCAACAATGTCTTTAGTACCTTTCAATCACTTCTAGTACATCACAGTACCAATTTATGGTCTACGATGGCTCTATGCGGTGGGACGGACTGAGCGTGGACCCTAAATACCTGGACGCTCTCTTCGCCAAGTACCCGGAGCGCTTGACGCCCCAGGACCTCGAGGAGATCTTCGGGCTGTCCCGGAACACCGTCTACCGCTGGCTCCAGACCGGAGTCATTCCGGCCTACCAAGTCGAGAAGACATGGTTGATCGCCAGAGATCAAGTCAAAGACTGGGTCTGGGGGAACCGGAACACGCTCCGGCAGGGCAAAACGCCCGGAGCGAACAAGGAACAAGCCGACCAAGCCTAGAGACGCCGAGCGGATGTGAGGGGGACACGTGCAGTCACAAAAGACCGGACCCGTGCTGGTTGCCGGCGCCGTCCTTGCCCCCATTGGTCTGGTGCTCTCCATCATCTTGTTCGGCGGCGGCACTGAAGCGGCCGCCGATGTCTGCTCCCCGGCCGCGTCCAGCATCAGTGTTGATCAGAACAAGCTGCCCAAGGTGGCCGTGGCCGGCTACCAGGGTGAGCAGCTGAAGAACGCAGCCCTGGTGATCAACGCCGGGAAGGCCCTTGGGCTGTCCGCCCGCGGACAGACGATTGGGGTCATGACGGCCATGGGTGAATCCGGGCTGCGCGTCCTGGACTACGGCGACGGGCCAGGCCCTGACTCGAGGGGCCTGTTCCAACAACGTGACAACGGCGCCTGGGGCTCCTACCAGGACCGGATGAACCCCACGACCTCGGCCACCAACTTCTTCACCGCCCTGGAAAAGGTCAGCGGCTGGGAACAGCTCGAACCCACCATGGCCGCGCACCGGGTCCAGCGCAACGCTGACCCGTTCCACTACCAGTCCTACTGGGCGGCCGCCGTCGACGTCGTCGCCGCCCTGGGAGACGTGAAGACCACCGAGGTCGGCGGGGAAAGCTCCTGCGGGATCCCCGGCCAGTCCGGCAAGGACGATGACCTGCCGTGGCGCACCTCCAAAATCTACGAGCCCTCCCCGCTGGGCATGTACAACCGTGAATGCGTCGACTTCGCCCTCTGGCGCGTCAACCAGCAGCTCGGCAGCACCACCGCCCCCTACAAGGTCCTCAACGGCACCTTCCGGCCCGACGGCGCCGTCCTTGGCTCCGCGCTGACTTGGAAAGACGGCTGGGACGCCAAAGGCTGGCCCACCGGGAACACGCCCCGCGTCGGGGCCGTGGTCTGGTACTCCCCCGGCACCGGAGGCGCCGATGGCACCTACGGCCACGTCGCCGTCGTCAAAGCCGTCAAGGGCGATGGCAGCTTCGTCGAGGAGGGCTACAACGGCAACCCCGCCCCGAACGACCACACCTACTACACCCGCACCGTCCGGAACGGCACCCCCAGCGCCTTCCTGTACCTGCCCGGCAGCAACTAACCGGAGGAAACCATGAAACGCGCCCTGACAGCCCTGACAGCCGTGCTCCTGTGCACGGCCTGCTCCCCGGCCGCCAACACCACACCAGCGACCCCCTCCCCCACCGCAACCGCCAGCACCGAAGCCACGCTCAGCGCAGGCGGCAAATCGCAGGCACCGGGCGGGACCGCACCGGCCACCTTCGGCATCGCCTGGGACGAGACCAGCAAGAAGACCGCCCTGGACACCGCGACCCAGGCCATGACCCTCTACGCCCGGCCCACCGTCAACGACAAGGTGTGGATCCAGGAACTGGGACAGGTCCTGACACCCCAAGCCGCAGCCGACTACCAGTACGTCGACCCGGCCAACATCCCCGTCACCAAGATCACCGGTCAGGGGAGACTCACGATCGACGAGTCCAACGGATTCGGCT
The DNA here is from genome assembly GCF_055388015.1 of Arthrobacter sp. TmtSoilC51. Taxonomy (NCBI): domain Bacteria; kingdom Bacillati; phylum Actinomycetota; class Actinomycetes; order Micrococcales; family Micrococcaceae; genus Arthrobacter; species Arthrobacter sp. TmtSoilC51. Next base: position 4,936 of record NZ_AP035878.1, on the reverse strand, counting down.
GCCACGTCGTGTTCCCCACCAATGCCGGCAACTACGGCGTGCAACTGCTGCGCACCGCGGCCGACAAACCGTGGCAGGTCAACCGCTTCACACCCCCGAACGGCACCAAGTAAGGACAGATGATGGAAACCCAAGCACTCGACTTCCCCAAAATCGACGCCATACTGCGCTCCAACGGAACCGGTGAAGTCACCATCAACGGCACCTCCCACCCCATCGAAGCCGACAACGAAGCCACCGTCCTGAAAGAGGCACTGGCCCTCATCACCGAGACAGCAGCCCAGCTCGGCCGACCCGTCAAAGTCAGCACCACGGACCCCGATGGCCAAGGCACCATCATCGTCTCCCCCGAAGGCGATGTCAGCGAAGCAGCCCCAACCAAAACAGCCAAGACCAACCCACGCAGACACAAGACACCCGAACGTGCCCCACAGCCCGTTCAAACAGCACCCGCGGACGCGGAGGCAGCTGCCACACCAGCAGCCGCTCCGGCGGAGACGGCAAGGTTCGCCGCAGCGGCCACCCCCGCCCAGCAGCCGACTCAGACCAACGAAGCGGCCTCGGCTGAGCCCTCAACCCGCCGCAGCCTGAAAGACACCTCGTTCCTCGTCAGCGCCCCCATCCTGGAACCGGCCACACGGGGCTGGCGCGGCGTCCTGACCCGAATCGGGTTCCGCATGGACCCCTCGGCCGACGAACTCGCCGAACGCGAAGACATCCGCACCGTCAGCCAGCACTGGCCCGGCCCCCGCACCGTCGCCGTCGTCAACCGCAAAGGCGGAGCAAACAAAACCCCGACCGTCGTCATGCTCAGCGCCATCCTCGCCCGCTACAGCGGCGCAGCCACCGTCGCGTGGGACAACAACGAATCCCAAGGAACCCTGGGCTGGCGCACCGAAAAAGGCAGCCACGACAGGAGCGTCCTGGACCTCATCGACTCATCCCAGACACTGCTCTCCCCCAGCGCCCAAGCCGCAGAAATCGCCCGCTTCGTCCACCACCAAACCTCCGACAAATTCGACGTCCTCCGCTCGGACGAGAACGACGAAGGAGACCACGAAGTCACCGCCGAAGAAGTCGACATCGCCCACCAGGTCCTCACCCGCTACTACCGGCTGATCGTCATGGACTCCGGCAACACCTCCAGGGCAGCCAACTGGCGACGCATGATCCACCACACCAACCAACTCGTCGTGCCCGTCACAGCCATCGAAGACCGCGCCGAAGCAGCGCGCCTGACACTGCAAACACTCGAATCCCGTGGCGGCCACGACGCCGAACTGGCACGCAACGCCGTCATCATCGTCTCCGAATCCACAGACGCCAAACGATCCATGAACGGAGACGCACTCAAACGAGCCAAAGACGAAGCCCGCCGCATCGCCGAAGGATTCGCCCCACACGTCCGCGCCGTCGTACGGATCCCCTACGACCCCGCCCTGGTCAACGGACCCATCCGCTACGACGCACTCCAACCCGCCACTCAACGCGCCTGGCTCGCAGCAGCAGCAGCCGTAGCCAAAGGTTTCTAGGCGACACACCCACAACTATCAGGGGTTTCGATAACAAAAACCGATTAGATAGCACTATGGCACTCCGAAAGCTCGCACAGGGTGGACGCCCGTCAAAGGGCCCACGGCATACATTCAACGTCAAACCGGACATAGGGCGCGCTGAAAAGCTGCGCGACATTCTAGAGATCCTTGACTGCAACGCGGTGGACTACCTCACTCCGCTAGTTGCTGCCCACATTGACTCCATCGATCTGGAGAAGTTCCGGGCCGAGCACACACAGGAGACTTTGCCTATCGCAAAGGCTAGTTAAAACCTGAAGGCCCGCAAGGTGCGGGCCTTCATCTAAGTATCTGTTCAGATCCAGTTCTTGGCGGGATCAGATCTGAACTTGTAGAACACCCACCCTGCTGGGTGGATTTTCTGTACCCCTCAAAGAGAGGCTGTTGCTGTCTATGGTACCGGATGCCCTTTTGGCGTCAATGCACTCAAATCCGAGTGTCGCGTCACAAATTCCCCCTGAGCATGCTTGGCGTCTCGCTCCGCTGATCGCCGGTGCGCCTTCGTACCGTCTGGGGCGTTGGATTGGCCAAAGATTTCAGTATCCTCGGCCGAGGAGCGTGCCGAAGATCACCCTGCGTCTTCCGGATCGACCTGCTGCAGTGATGGTCCACGGCATGGATGGCAGCGTTGCCACGCTGTGCCTCGACTTTGATACCTCAAAGGCGCTGAAGGGCGTTGTGGACTCGGATGCGGCTCGGGTGGGCCGTTTGCTTTCAGCGTGCGGCATGAGGTTTGTGGAGGACTTCTCCCCTAGTGGCGGCCGACACCTGTACGTTCCGCTGCACGAACGTCTAGACGCGGCGGAGGCCCGGGAACTCGTCGAAGCGTTGGCATTAATGGCGAGCAGCTTGGACCCGAGCCCGCATCAGAACATCACCGATGGGTGTATCCGTGTACCTGGTTCGGTTCACAAGTCCGGCGGCCACCAAACCCTAATCACTCCCCTGTCCCAGGCCTATGACATCCTGCGCCGCCGTAACCCGGCACGGACCTTGGTGAAGTTGCGTGCCGCGTTGGCTCCGGAACTGACCCGCAGGCGTGCACTGAAAGCCCGGGAAGCGAAGACGGTGGCCGCGCAACGGACCGGTGGGCTCCCGGCGCTGCCATACGCGGCTGGTAACGAGTCGCCGTTGCGCCGGGTCGCCCGGACCGGCCTGTACGACGCGGCCAGGTACAAGAGCCCGTCCGAGGCCCGCATGGCTGTACTGAACCATTTCAGCGCCTGCGGCTGGTCGCAGCAGCACGTGGAGAACGAGCTCGCCGGCCAATTCCCTGGCCTGGCTGCTCTCTACGGATCCGCAGAACGCCAGGCACGGCTCCTGCCTGATGAGTGGGTCAAAGCCCAAGCCTTCACCAGCACGGTCCCGAGCAGTCCAAAAGCAGCTCCCCGGAAACACGGGGAGAAGAGTGCCCTTATTAACAACACAAGCCAAACTTTAACCACAGGGGGGGCAGGGAAATCCAGCGTCGCTGGTGTGCACCAGCTTGTGAACGATCTGGAAAATGTCCTCTACGGAGTCCTCGACCACAGACTGCAACAGCGTGGCCGGGAAGGCCTGAGCCTTCGTTTGCTGATCCGTGGACTACTGGGCTACATGCGGGCCAAAGAAACGAACATCCTCGACGTGGGATGCCGGACTTTGGCAGCGGCCATGGGCAAGCACCACGTCACTATCGCCCGGTTGCTGCCCATCCTTGCAGCAGCCTCTGACGGGATCCTCACCAAGATCGCTGACGCGCGCCAAAAGGCAGCTGACGTCTACCTCATCCAACTGCCCGAGCAGTATCAACAACTTGCCAGGGAACTGACCTGGCGGAAAGGAAAAATTCACGCCATCCGCCCCGTGTTCCGGGCATTAGGCGACCCTGCAGCCCTTGTTTATGAGTCAATCGAACGTGGCCGGCACTCCCCCACCACCGCCGAGATCGTCCGTGCCAGCGGTATCAGCCGCAACGCATGCTCGGCCGCCCTTGCCGAAATGGAAACACTGGGGATGATCCAGCGCGAGGGCGGCACCTGGCGAACTACCTCAGTCAACCTGCGCATGCTCGCTGCCAGGCTCGGAGTCCTCGATGACTACCTCGACCAGATCAGCCGCAACCGACGCGAACGCGCCATCTGGCACGCCTACCTTGCCCGGTTCCTCGAAACTCACGTCGAAGAGGCCGACCTCTACGACCAGGAAAGGGAAGAACATTGGATACCACCCAATGAGGACTACACACTGTGGCATGAGGCTGCGTAGGTGGCGGCACCGACGGCTTACTGGTCTGGCGGAACCAACCATGGCGATTTCTTGGCAGATTCAGCGGTTGATTGACTACGTCCGTTGAACTATTTACTTGCCCATCGTTGATGAGCAGCCTGGCGCGTCATACCTGCATCACGACCAATGTCCGCCCAAGTAAGGCCCGCGGCCCGGGCAGAATCGACTGCCTGATCGAGACGTACAGAAGCGCGTTGAAGACTTTGGGCAGCCATCTTCACTCCCCACGAGAGCACATGACGGCGCCACTCCCCCATAGCCGTCTGTTCTAACTGGACCGGAGGTATGGCTGGCGAACCAATAAGTCCTTTAGCTGAGCGTCTGGTTCCTCGGATTTGGTAGCTCGATCCGATACGTGTCCAGGGAAAGCCTGACCAGCCACATTCACAGTGCGGTTGCCAGCCCACCGCCAAATCCTCCGGAACGAGTTCGAAGCCAGGTCGGTGAGGGTCTCGGGGATGTTGGCCAGTGACTCCTTCTACACTGATCTGTCCTGGTTCCTGCCGAGTTCCGGCTCTTCTGTCTTGCAGCACCACTGCGAGTTGCCCGACATGAACGCCATCCCCTAGGTCCCACGCCATGCCGGCCTACTTTCTGTCAGGATTTCTTGACAAGATACCAGCTTACTTAGGGAGTGTGGGGACCAGATATTTCTGTCATGACGGAAATAAATAAATGTAATGAAAGAGTTCCTGTTCTTCGCTGCGAACGACCGCGCCCCCAGGGCCAGCTGCGGGGGCAGGCTGGCGGGGGACTGCGGAACCCGTCGCCATGGGTGTTGATGCCCCCAACCCCCGACATCCAAGGCTGCTGTATGGCGATTCTGTTCAATCAATATTTCCGTCATGACAGAAATATTGATTGAAAGATGTATTCGACGGTAGGTCTAGGTGTACGGAAAGACGATTTATTGCGAAGGGGTACCCAGGGAAAGCCGGGGGGTGGGCAACCACCCTGTACGGGCCACCAGGCTGATTGTTAGACGTAACGAATATTTCTGTCATGACATAAATATTGATTGCCTGATAGATTGAATGATGGACGTACTGAAAGATTGCCTGATAGATTGATGTCAGGATTGAAATATCGTGTGA